>JAKAXG010000707.1 GCA_021827225.1 Actinomycetes bacterium
CAGCAACCGGCGCCGGGCCAGCAACCGGCACCGCCGGACCAGCAACCAGCGGCGCCGGCGCCGGCTAGTGGACCGCCGGCGCCGGCCCGTCCACCCGCCGGAGCAGGGCGTCCACGTCGACCCCGGTGTTCTCGGTGACGGCCCGGATGGCACTGACCGACACGAACCCGCCGGCCAGGGCGGCGGCGTCGGTGCCCCCGGCGGGGCAGCGGCCCTCGTCGGCGAAGGTGACCGGAATGAAGTCGCCGGTGACCTCGGTCACGCTGCCCTGGACGGTCCCGCAGTCGGCCAGGGACGTGCCCCGGATGCCCCGCCACCGCTGCCGCCCGCCCTTCGGCACGTTCACGTTCAGGACGGTGGCGTCGGGGGCCCGCATGATCCAGCCCACCGCCGAGTCCAGGATCTCCGAGTACGGCGTCCAGGTGTCGTCGTCCTCCAGGTCGGCCGATACGGCCAGGCCGCTGCGCCCGTAGTTCGCCGCCGTCAGGGCGGCGCACACCGTGCCCGAGTGCAGGACGGCCCTACCGGTGTTCGGGCCCCGGTTGACGCCCGAGAGCACCATGTCCGGCGGCGGCCCGAAGGCCCCGTACATGGCCGCCCGCACTATGAACGCCGGGGGGCCCTGCACCGCCAGCACGTCGCTACCGTGACCGTCGGTCACCGTGTCCACCATCACCTTGCCGTCGCTGGCCATGGCGGTCATGGAGGCGCTGGAGCCGCTCGCGTCGTAGGAGGGCGCCACCACCGTGACCTCCAGCCCCCGGGATTCGGCCGCGTCCGCCAGGGCCCGCAGGCCCTCGGAATGCACGCCGTCGTCGTTGGTCACCAGGGCTCGCATTACCGGTTCATTTCCAGTCGCAGGCCACCTGATGCGCCCCGAGGAACGGAATGTGGGGCGGAATTCGGGCAGGAGTGGTCCCCATCTATTTAGCAGTAAGCACGGTTTTCGCCGGGTGGGTGGCCGGGTAGGTACCCGTACGCGAGTTGCTGGCGCCAGCGCGGCTGCTGGCGGACGACGAGCCTGGCGGAGGTTGCATTGCCTTTGGTCTCATCCCCCCTCCTGCGGGAGTGGGACATGCTGCAGGAGCAGGTGGTTCCGGCTCTTATCGAGGTCGGCCGCGGTCACCCGTCCGTGTGGTCGGTGGGCGGCGTCGGCGACGCGGTGGCCATCGCCGCCGCTTACCAGCACGCCCGCTCCCACGGTTCCGGGGACCTGCGGGCCTACGCCTCCGAGGCCACCCGGGACCTGACCCCGGTGGCGTTCTCGCTGTCCGACATCCGGTGCGTGCCCCGCACCACCCGCTCGCAGACCTTTCAACGCCAGGCCCAGCGGTGGCTCCCCGACCCCCACATCGCCCAGCAGGTGATCCTCGGGAACCCCGACGAGCCGGTGGATCTGGTCACCCTGCGCGGCGGGGAGTCCTCCCGGCTGACCGACCGGGCCATCGACCAGCTCCGCGACGGCGGCCATCTCCTGGTGGTCGGGCCGGGCTCGGCCCCGGTCCGTCACCGCAGCCTGCGGCCGGTCGGGTCCAGCCCCCGGATGTTCCGTAAGTGCGCCCGGGGGAGGAGCGCCGGAGCCCGGCGGTCCTCGACCGACGCCGCCGGAGCCCCGCCGGTCTCGCCCGACGCGTCCGGAGCCGAAACCCTGGCCTGCCACCAGCTCCAGGCCGACCTGGTCTCCGGGCACGCCCGGCTGGCCCGTTCGCTGGCCCGGCGGTTCTCCCACCACGGCGAGGCCAAGGAGGACCTGGAGCAGGTCGCCCTCATGGCCCTGGTGAAGGCCGCCCGCCGCTACGACCCGGGCCGGGAGACGTCGTTCTCCACCTACGCCACCGCCAGCGTCCTCGGCGAGCTGAAGCGGCACTTCCGGGACAAGACCTGGATGATGCGGGTGCCCCGATCGGTGCAGGAGAGCTATCTGGCGGTGAAGGAGGCTCGCGAAAGCCTCACCCACGAGCTGGCCGCCTCGCCCACCATCCAGCAGATCGCCGCCCGCCTGGACACGACCGACGAGGCGGTGCTCGAGGCCATGGAGGCCGGGGAGAACTACTGGCCGGAGTCGCTGGACGTGGGCGTGTTCGAGGGAGAGGCCGGCCGCGACGTGCCGGTCATCGACGGCGGCTTCGAGCTCAGCCTGGAGCGCCAGCAGTTCGTCTCGTTGCTGCCCCGCCTGGCCCCCCGGGAGCGCCTCATCCTCAAGCGGCTGTTCTTCGACGGCTGGACCCAGCGCCAGGTCGCCGACGAGGTCGGCGTGAGCCAGATGCAGATCTCCCGCCTGCTGTCCAAGACCCTGGAGAATCTGCGGTCCTGGATCGGCGAATAGGGGTCCATCCGGAAGCGGCATCGGGCTGAGCGGTTCGGCGCCCGGCTCCGGGTGCGCTAACAATGTGCGATGCAGTTCAGGCGGTGGGGAAGTTGACGGCCCTGGTGGTCGGCCTGACGGTCGCGGTGGCCCTGCTGGGCGCGCTGGTGGCCGGCCTCCTGCGGGGCCACGCCGACGTGCTCCGGGCTCTGCACCAGCTCGGGGTGGACATGGATCCGTCGGCGCCGGCCGGCCGGCCGGCCGGGCCGGTGCCGGTCGCCGCCCCGGGGGTTCGGCCCACGCCCGGCCGCCCCGACGCCGGCGACATCATGGATCTGACCGGGGTGACTCCGGAGGGTGACGCCATCAGCCTGGCCGTCGGCGACGTCCGCCACGACACGCTGATCGCCTTCCTGACGTCGGGGTGCGCCACCTGCCGCGCCTTCTGGGACGCCTTCCGCAGCGGGATGCTGGAGGTCCCGGGCGGGGCCCGGCTGGTAGCGGTCACCCGGGGCGCGGAGGCGGAGTCGCCCGGCGCCATCGCCGGGCTGGCCGGATCCACGCCGGTGGTGATGTCGACCGAGGTGTGGGAGCACTACGACATCCCCTACGCCCCCTACTTCGTGTACGTCTCGGGGCCGGCG
>JAKAXG010000040.1 GCA_021827225.1 Actinomycetes bacterium
GGTGGCAACCCGGTCATACCGCTGGTCCGGCGGCTGATGGCGCTGGTCGGCGGTGACGCCGCCGAGTACGTCCACTGGGGAGCGACCAGCCAGGACATCCTCGACACGGCGGCGGTGCTGGTCGCCCGCCGGGCGGGGGCCCTGATGGAAAGGGACCTCTCCCGGATGGCGGCCGGCTGCGCCGCCCTGGCCGACCGCCACCGGCACAGCCTCATGACCGGCCGGACCCTCCTCCAGCCGGCGCTGCCCGTCACCTTCGGGTTGAAAGCGGCCGGTTGGCTGTCGGGGGTCACCGATGCCCGGGTGGCCCTGAGCGGGGCCCTGGCGGGGCTGGCCGTGCAGCTGGGCGGGGCGGCCGGCACCCTGGCCTCGCTGGGCTCGAGAGGGCCGCAGGTGCTGGCCGCCTTCGCCGCCGAGCTGGGGATGCCGGAGCCGGCGCTGCCCTGGCACACCGGCCGCCAGCGGACCGCCAGCCTGGCCGGCGCGGCGACCCTGTGCGCCACCACGGCGGCCAAGATCTCCGGTGACGTGGCCCTGCTCATGCAGCAGGAGGTCGACGAGGCCTCCGAGCCGGCCGGCCCCGACCGGGGCGGGTCGTCGAGCATGCCCCAGAAGCGCAACCCGGTGGCCGCCGCCGCCGTCGGAGCGGCGGCCCGGCGGGCGGTGGCCCTGGTCGGGTTGTTCTACCAGTCGGTGGCGGGCGAGCACGAGCGCTCCGTGTCGGCATGGCCGGCGGAGTGGCAGTCCCTCGGCGAGCTTCTGGCCCTGGCCGGCGGAGCGGTGGCCCGGACCGCCGAGACGGTACAGGGCCTGGAGGTGCGCCCCGACGTGATGTCCGCCCGGGTGCAAGGCCTGGCCGGGTCCATCCTGGCCGAGCGGGTGAGCCTGGCGCTGGCCGGCCGGCTGGGCCGGGCCGGGGCCAGGGAGGCGGTCGCCGGGGCCGGCCGCCGGGCCACCGATCCCACCGCGGCGGCGCTGGCCGCCGCCCTGCTGTCCGACCCCGAGGTGGCGGCGGTGGTCGAACCGGCCGAGCTGGACGAGCTTCTCGACCCGGCCGGGTACCTGGGCGCCACCCAGACCTGGATCGACCGGGCCCTGGCCCGCCACTCGGAGCTGGGCCGGTGACCGACCGCCGGGTCCGGGTGGACGGCCCCGCCGGGGCACCGGTCCTGGTCCTGTCCAACCCCCTCGGCACCACCGCCGAGGTGTGGGAACCGCAGATGCCGGCTCTGAGGTCCCGCTTCCGGGTGGTTCGCTACGAACACCCCGGTCACGGCGGCCGGGAAGCGCCGACCGGGCCCTGCTCCATCGAAGATCTCGGCACCGACCTGCTGGCCGTGCTCGACGAGGTGGGTGCCGGGGCGGCGGCCGTCGTGGGGTTGTCCCTCGGGGGCACGGTGGCCCTGTGGCTGGCCGTGAACCATCCCGAGCGGGTGGACCGGCTGGTGGTGGCGTGCAGCCGGGCCCACTGGTCGCCGGTGCAGCCGTGGTCCGAGCAGATCGAGATGATGAGGGCAGGGCGGCCGTCGGACCTGATCGATTCGCTCCTCCCGTCGTGGTTCACCCCCGGGTACCTGGCCGGGCATCCCGGCGCCCGGACCCGGGTGGCGGCCATGCTCGACGCCACCCTCCCGGAGGGATACGCCGGCTGCTGCGCCGCCCTGGCATCGGCCGACCTGCGGCCCGGACTGGGCTCCATCACCGCACCCACCCTCGTCCTGGCCGGCGCCGGCGACCCGGCCGGGCCGATCTCCGAGGCGGCCGCCCTGGCCGAGGCGGTTCCCGGGGCCGGGCTGCAGGTGATCGCCCCCGGAGCCCACCTTCTCAACATCGAGCAGCCCGACCGCTTCACCGCCGCCGTGGTCGACCACCTGGCCGGGACCGTCGTTGAACGGGGGAGAGCCACCAGGCGGGCGGTGCTCGGGGACCGCCACGTCGATCGCTCCGAGGGGACCGCCAGCCCGCTGAGCGAGCCATTTGTGGACATGATCACCCGCTACGCGTGGGGCGACATCTGGACCAGGCCCGGCCTGGACCGGCGGACCCGCTCGTGCATCACCCTGGCCCTGCTCGTGTCGCTGGGCCGCCTCGACGAGTTGGAGCTGCACCTCATCGGGGCCCGGCGGAACGGGCTGAGCGACGCCGAGATCGGCGAGGTGCTGATCCACAGCGCCGTGTACTGCGGGGTCCCGGCCGCCAACTCGGCCTTCGCCGTCGCCCGCCGGGTGCTGGAGGCCGACGGCCCGGGCTGAACCCGCCCGAAACCGGGGATATCAGAAGTCGTCGCTGGCCGGAAGCCCCACGTAGTTCTCGGCGAAGGTCATCTCCGCCGCCTCCGAGCGGTCCACGTAGTCGAGGCGGGCCAACTGCAGCTGCTTCATGTACGGCCCCTCGCCCAGCTGGTGGAGCAGCGTGGTCATGTAGTTGGAGAAGTCCTGCGCCCTCCACACCCGCCGCAACGCCGTCTCCGTGTAGCGGCCCAGGCGGTCCCGGCTGCCGTTGCCGTACCAGTCGATCAGCCCGGCGGCGAGCAGCCGGACGTCGTTCACCGCCAGGTTGAGCCCCTTGGCCCCGGTCGGCGGGACGATGTGGGCAGCGTCCCCGGCCAGGAAGAGCCGGCCGTGCTGCATCGGCTCGCACACGTAACTGCGCATGGGGGTGACACCTTTTTCCAGCACCGGCCCCTCGTTCAGCTTCCACCCGTCGAGAGCCATCCGCACCTGGAGCTCCTCCCAGATACGGTCGTCGGGCCAGTCGGCGATGTCCTCACCGGCCGGCACCTGCAGGTACAACCGGCTGATCCGGCTCGACCGCATGGAGTGCAGGGCGAAGCCCCGGTCGTGCCAGGCATATATCAGCTCGTCGCTCGACGGTTCGGCCTCGGCCAGGATCCCGAGCCAGTCGAAGGGGTAGCGGAGATCGAACTCGGTGCGCGACCCGGACGGGAGATACCGCCGGCTCACCCCGTGGAACCCGTCGCAGCCGGCGATGAAGTCGCACTCGAGGGTGCGGAGCCCGCCCTCCTCGGCGAAGCTGATCCGGGGCCGGTCCGAGTCGACGTCGTGCAGGGCCACGTCGGCAATCTCGAATCGCACATCCACGCCCCGCTCCAGCGCGGCCCCGATCAGGTCCTTCACCACCTCCTGCTGGCCGTAGATGGTCAGGTGGCGACCGGTCAGCCGCTCGATATCCACGTGCTTGGTGCGACCGGGCCGGCGCAGGTACACCCCGGTGTGGTGCATGCCCTCGCGGGCCAGGCGCTCCCCGGCCCCGATCTGGTGGAGCAGATCCACGGTGTTGTGCTCGAGCAGGCCGGCCCTCACCCGGCTCTCCACGTAGCGGCGGGACCGGGCCTCGAGCACCACCGATTCGACGCCGGCCCGCTGGAGCAGGAGCGACAGCACCAGACCGGCCGGACCGGCCCCCACTATCCCGACCCTGGTGCGCACTGCTCCGGCCTCCTCTCCGTCGATCGGTCCCACCATATCCACCGCCGGGCCGGACCCCGCCCCTCGCCGTCGTCAGCGGAGGCTGCGGATCAGGCGGGCCAGGTCCTACAGCAGAAGAGCCCCATCGGCGAGGATCGGGACACAAGAGCCCCAGAACCCCCCAACGTCGCGGTCCGCCCTTCTGACGCCTGCCGGCGACCGGCCGTTCTCACAGCCCGGCTAGTGCCGGTTGCCCGGTCAGGTCAGGACGATTTGTGCGCCCGCCTCCTCCGGCAGTCGGGCCACGACCAGGTCCCTCGGTGCGTCTATGCCGAGACGGATCGTGTTGCCGGTGCCCGGCAGGACGCTGACCCGGACCGAATTGCCGATCAGCAGATCGGGTGGCGTTCGGGTTGACACGACTCTCCGCCGGCCCGCTCCCCATCTCCCTCCCTGGGAGTGGACCTCCCGGTACAGCCGTGCCTCGGCGGACGTCCACACCATCAACTCGGTCGGACAGTCGACCGACAGGCAGGTGTCACCCTCGACCACGGCGTCGAGGGTGATTGTGATGTCATCCCCTATGCGGATGCTGGATCCCGGCCGGCACTTGATTACGAGCACATCCGTTACCTCGGTATGCACCTCCCTGTTGCGTTAATAGGGACTTTTGGAGCTACCCGCCGTCAGGGCGTGAGTGCTCGCCGGCGGCAGAGTAAATCCGGGCGGCCCGTTGGCGGGAGACGCCGAGCATGCGGGCCGCCTCGGTCAGGCTCATCCCCTCCTCATCGACCAGATGGCGGATCAGCTCGGCCCGCAGGGCGAGAGAAGAGCTCTCGTATCTCTGCATCGCCTGACCGGCGGCCAGCCGCCGGTCGCGCATGCCGTCGGCCGTCATCCGGCGGACGACAAGATTCACCGGGGAACCCGAGCGGGCGTAGTCCCGGGTGCGCGCCACGACTCCAGCCAGCTCGGCGATCGCCTCTGCGGCCTCCTTGGCCGCCGTTTCGACCGTGTCGAGAGCCGCTTCCAACCAGCCGTCGGAGATCCCGCTTTCGGGCATACCCGAGCCTCCTGAACCCGTAGATCCGCTTCAGAACGAAGGCGGCGTACCGCCTGTGGCCAGACGT
The DNA here is from genome assembly GCA_021827225.1 of Actinomycetes bacterium. Next base: position 4,559 of record JAKAXG010000040.1, read on the forward strand.
CCACCGCCCGTCTCCGTGGGGACCTACCCACGCTGGTGGGAAAAAAGGCCCTCTTTGCACCGATGGTGACTGTTCCGGGGACACCCAGTGACCTTGGCCCCTTCGCCGCCGGGCAGGCGGCGACCTTCAATGGGAGGGCTGATACCGCCTTCGGCAGGAGGAGGTCGGGCGTTCGCGGTGATCCGGCTCGAGTCCATAGACCTCTCGAGCCCGGTGGCGTTCCTGGTCATCTGCGGGCTCGCTCTCGTTGACGGGGTGTTCCCACTCGTCCCGGCACGCACCGCCATCATCGCCGTCGGGGTGCTGGCCGGGACCGGCGACCTGCGGGCCTACCCGCTGCTGGCGGCGGCCACCGCGGCGGCGTTCGTCAGCGACAACATCTCGTACTGGATCGGTGCGCACTACTGGTCCCGCATCTCCCCGAGGCTGTTCCGGGGAGAGCGGACCCGGCGGGTCTGGGGCTGGGTGGAGGTCCAGCTGCACCGGCGGGGCTTCGCCCTGGTGGCCCTGGCCCGGGTGGTACCGGGCGGTCCGACACCGATCACCCTCACCGCCGGCATGGTGGGTATCCCCAGAAGGCAGTTCCGGCTGGCCGCGGCGTGCAGCGCCGTGCTGTGGTCGGCCTACGCCTTCTCGGTCGGGCTGTTCGGCGACGCCGTCACCGGCGGTGACCCCTTGCTGGGGCTGGTGGCCGCCCTGCTCGCCGGCGGAGCCGTCAACCTGGTCGTGAGGGCCTGGATGCGCCGCCGGGGCGCCGGCGCCTGTGGGCCGCCGCCCCCTAAGGGACGGGACGGAACCGGTGCTCCCGCGGCCGGGCGGAAGACCGGGGCCGGACCGTGACCCCCGGCACCCCCGGCACCCCCGGCGCCCCCGGCCCGCAGACCCGGACCGGCCTGGTCCGGGCGGTCACCTACCCGCTGCGCCTGGGGGAGGTGGGAGAGGACTGGCGCTCCACCAGGTTCGGACGCCTGGCTCTGGTCAACGTCCTGTCGTCGGCCGGCGACGCCCTGGTGGTGGTGGCCCTGGCCGGGTCGGTGTTCGTGAGCGTGCCGCTGACCGCGGCCCGGGGCAGGACGGCGCTCGGGCTGGTGTGCACCCTGCTGCCGTTCGCGGTGGTTGCGCCGCTCATCGGCCCGGCCGCGGACCGGACCAGGAGGGGCAAGCGCTTCGTGATGTTCCTGGCCGCGGTGGGCCGCACCGCGGCGGCGGTGATGATGGCGGCCTGGCTGCACAGCCTGCTGCTCTTCCCGGCGGCGTTCCTGAGCCTGGTCTGCTCCAAGACCCACGGCGTGGCCCGCTCCTCGCTGGTGCCGGGCTCCATGGACGGTCACCTGAACCTGGTCCGGGCCAACTCCCGCCTGGCCGTGGGGGCCGGCGTGTCCTCCGCGGTGGCGGCGGCCGCCGGCGGCGCCGTCTACGCCGTGTTCGGTTCCCGGCCGGTGCTCCAGATCGACGCGTTCGTCTTCGCCGTGACCGCGGCGACGGCCATCCTGGTGCCCCGCCCGGTCGAGCCGGAGCCGGGCCCGGAGCCGGCGACCGCTCCGGGAGCGCCGGATCCGGCCCGCCCCCGCCTCGGCCTGAGCCGGCCGGCGCTGACCGTGACCGCCCTGCGGGGCGCCACCGGGTTTCTGACCGCGCTGATCGCCTTCGGCTTCCGGGCGCAGTCCACCCCGGTCGTCTGGTACGGCGTGGCCGCGGCCGCCGGCCTGGCCGGCAGCCTGGCCGGGTCGGCGCTGGCCCCGGCCGCCCGGCGGCTGGTGCGCTCGGACGGGTGGCTGGTGGCCGTGCCGGCCTTGGCGGTGGCCGTGGCCGCGGCCCTGGTGATCCTGCTCGGCTCCGGCCAGCACCGCCTCGGCGCGGCGGCGCTGGCGGCGTCGGCCGGGCTGGGGGGATCCGTGGCCAAGACCGCCTTCGATTCCCTCGTCCAGTCGTCTGTCACCGAGAGGCGCCGGGCCCAGGCGTTCGCCCGCTTCGAGGCCCAGTTCCAGGGGGCGTGGGTGGTGGCCGCGCTGGTACCCACGCTCATCGCCGTGCCCCTGACCGCCGGCTTTGCCATCGTCGGGGTCGCGGTGGCCGTGGCCGGCGCCGGCCTGGCCGCCCGCCTGGTGCGGTCCCGGGGATGAGGGGGGAAAGAGCCGGCCGGCCCGGTTCGGGACCTTCGGCTCTTTCCCGGTCATTGCGGCTGTCGGGATACTTGCCTTCCAATGGTGCGAAACATGGAATCCACCGCCGGCTACCTGGATCCGATCTCCCCCTCCGGCCCGCCCGGCGCCGGGTTGCCCCGCCGCCTGGTCGGTGACGACGTGACCGTCGAGTGCGCCGACGGGCTGGCCCGCCGCTATCTCAACCTGGACGCCGCCGCTTCCACCAGCGCCCTGCCGGCGGTGCTGAACCGGGTCAGCGAATTCCTGCCCTACTACTCGAGCGTCCACCGGGGCGCCGGGTACAAGTCGCAGCTGTCCACCGGCGCCTACGAGCAGGCCCGCGACGCGGCCATGCGCTTCGCCGGCCGCGAGCGGCCCGACGCCGACGTGGCCATCATCTGCCGCAACACCACCGAGGCCATCAACCACCTGGCGTACCGCCTCGACCTGCACCCCGACGAGACGGTCGTCACGACCGTGGCCGAGCACCACGCCGACCTCCTCCCGTGGGCCCGCCTGTGCCGCCGCCAGTTCGTGGAGTGCGACCGGTCAGGAACCTTCGGCGCCGGCGCCGTCGCCGAGGCGCTGGACCGGGCCGTCCGGCCCCGGCTGCTGGCCATCACCGGGGCATCGAACGTGACGGGCTGGCGGCCGCCGGTCGACCGGGCCGTGGAACTGGCCCACGAGAGGGGGATACCGGTCCTGGTGGACGGCGCCCAACTGGCGCCGCACCGGCCGCTGCCGCCCGCCGCCGACTTCGTGGTGTGGAGCGGCCACAAGATGTACGCCCCGTTCGGGGCCGGCGTGCTGATCGGGCCCCGCCAGATGTTCCGTTCCGGCGATCCCTTCCTCGCGGGCGGCGGGGCCGTGGACCTGGTGGACCTGGACGAGGTGGCCTGGTCGGAGCCCCCCGAGCGGGAGGAGGCCGGATCCCCCAACGTGATCGGGGCGGTCGCCCTGCACGCCGCCATGGATGAGCTCGCCGCCGTCGGCTTCCCCGCCATCGAGGCCCACGACGACGCCATCGCCGGGCGGCTGCGCCGGGGGCTGGCGGCCATCCCCGGCGTGCAGCTCCTCGGCCCGGACCCGTCGGTGCCGACGCTGCCGATCGCCGCTTTCAACGTGGCCGGGATCCCCCACGGTCTGGTGGCGGCCAGGCTGAGCTACGAGTTCGGCATCGGGGTCCGCCACGGCTGCTTCTGCGCCCACCCGTACCTGATGCGCCTGCTCGGGATGCCTCCCGAGGAGGTGGCCGCCTACCGGCAGGCCATCCGCGACGGTGACCGGCGGGCGGTGCCCGGAGCGGTCCGGGCCAGCGGCGGGATCAACACCTCGGCCGACGACATCGAGCGGCTGCTCGCAGCCGTGGCCCTCATCGCGTCCAGCGCCCCCGGTCCCTTCGGGTACGTGCAGGACCCGGGCAGCGGCGACTACCGCCCGCCGGACGGCCTGGCCCCGTGGGAGGCGCCGGGGAACAACGGTTCACCGTGCGCGGTGGGCTGAGGGGGTCCGGACCCGTCCGGGCTGATAAGCAGGAGCCGCTGGAATAGGGGCGACCGCCGACCGGTTGTCTACCTACAGATACCCCACGGGGTATATCCGCAAGGGAGGAAGAGTGGCAACCGTCAAGGCAACCAAGGAGAACTTCACCGACCTCGTCAACCAGAACGGAACCGTCCTGGTCGACTTCTGGGCCTCATGGTGCGGCCCGTGCCGGATGTTCGCCCCCGTCTTCGAGGGTGCCGCCGAGAAGCACCCGGACATGGTGTTCGCCAAGGTGGACACCGAGGCGGAGCCGGAACTGGCCGGGGCGTTCGGGATCATGTCGATCCCCACCCTCATGGTGCTCAGGGACCAGGTGATCGTCTACTCCCAGGCCGGGGCCCTGCCGGCTCACGCCCTGGAGCAGCTGATCGAGCAGGTCGAGGAGCTGGACATGGACGAGGTCCGCCGGCAGATAGCCGAAGCCGAAGCAGCTTCCGCCGCCCAGTGACCGGGCGGCCGGCGCCCCCCGGGTGGCCCGGCAGGTCGGTCCTGGCGGTCTGCGCCCATCCCGACGACGAGTCGTTCGGGCTGGGAGCCGTCCTCGCCGACGCCGCCTCCCGGGGGGCCGAGGTCTCGGTCCTGTGCTTCACCGCCGGTGAGGCCTCCACCCTGGGTGCCTCCACCCTGGGCGTCGGCCAGGCGCCACTCAGCCAGGTCCGGCGCGACGAGTTCGAGGCGGCCGCCGCGGTTCTCGGGCTGCAGAGCCCTCTCATGATGGACTACCCCGACGGCGGGCTGTCCGGGGTGGACGTGGAGGAACTGGCCGGCCACGTGGTGGCCGCGGCCGGGCAGCTGGAGGCGGCCGGCATCCTGGCGTTCGACCTGGGCGGCGTCACGGGCCACCCTGACCACCACAGGGCCACCGAGGCGGCCCTGGCGGCCGCCGGCCGGTTGGGCCTGCCGGTGACCGGCTGGGCCGTACCCGAGGACGTGGCGCTCACCCTCAACTCGGAGCTCGGCACCCGGTTCTGCGGACGCAGCCCCGAGAAGCCCACCTCCGTGCTGTCGGTGGACCGGGCGGTTCAGCAGAAGGCCATCGCCTGCCACGTCAGCCAGTGCACCTCCAATCCGGTGTTGTGGCGGCGGCTGCAGCTTCAGGGCGAGCGCGAGTACCTGGTGCCGTTGCGTTCCTGACCGCCGCCTTCTCGTCCGGTGCCCTCAGGCTGAGGAGCGTGGCGGCAGCGACGATGGCGGCCAGCACGGCCAGGCTGAGCAGGTCCGGAACGTGGACGAACGGCTCCAGCAGCATCTTCGCCCCGATGAAGACGAGTATCACGGCCAGCCCCTGCCTGAGGTACCTGAGCCGTTCCAGGGCCCCGGCCAGGACGAAATACAGCGATCGCAGGCCGAGCACCGCGAAGGCGTTGGACGTGAACACCACGAACGCGTCCCGGGTGACGCCGAACACGGCAGGGATGGAGTCGGCGGCGAAGACGATGTCGCTGGTCTCCACGGCCACCAGGGCGAGCAGCAGGGGAGTGGCCACGAGCGTCCCCCGCCGCACGAAGAACCGGTCGCCCTCGTAGCCCTCGGTGACGGGGATGACCCGGCGGGCGAACCTCAGCGCCGCGCTGCGCCCGGGGTCCGGCTGTTCCCTGCTCAGGGCCATGTGGATCCCGGCTGCGAGCACCACGGCGCCCAGGACGTAGAGCGTCCAGCTGAGCCGGTCGAGCAGGGCCGCTCCACCCGAGATGAACACTGCCCGAAGGACCAGGGCGCCCACCACCCCGAAGTACAGGACCCGCCGCCGATGGGGTTCGGGCACGGCGAGGGCCTCGAAGAGCAGGGCGAACACGAAGACGTTGTCCAGGCTCAGGGACTTCTCCAGCAGGTAGGCCGTGAAGTACTGCTCCGTCACGGCCCCGCCGTGGAAGGCCCCGTAGACCGCCCCGAAGCCCAGGCCGACGCCGATCCACAGCCCGGTGGCCACCGCCGCCCGGGCCATGGTCAGCTGACGGCCCCGGCCGTTGACCCGCAGATCGACGACCAGCAGCACGGCGATCAGAGCCGTCGCCGCGGCCCAGGACCACAGGGAGCCGCTCACGACGGGGACCGCACCGCCGAGGGGTGGGACCGGCGGGCCCGGTCCTCGGCCATCCGGTCGGCGGTCTCGATGATGGCCCTGGCCTCCCTCCTGGCCTCGGACAGGGTCTTCTGGTAGTCGGCCTCGGCCGCGGCCAAGAGGTCCTCCACCCTGCGGGCCTTGGCCAGGGACTCGTCGATCTCCGCCTGGCGGCGGCGCATGGCGGCCTGCAGCGGTCTGATCACGAAGCGGGTGACCACGAGCAGGACGATGACAAAGACCCCCATCTCCACCGCGAAAGTCGAGTTGAGGGCAAAGAAGTCAGCGGTCATCGGACGGTTCCTCCTGGTTCATCTTCGGGGGCGAGGGCGGAATCGAAGTACAGAACGGTGAGCAGCGAGAAGAGGAACGCCTGCATGACCGCCACCAGGACCGAGAAGAGCTTCCAGGCCAGCAGGGGCAGCGGGGTGAGCGTGGGCGGGATCAACTCGAAGATCAGCACCACCATCACGGTGCCGGCGAAGACGTTGCCGAACAGCCGCAGGGCGAGCGTCACCGGCTTCGCCAGCTCCTCCAGGATCCGCAGCGGCAGCATCCACGGCGCCGGCTCCAGGTAGTGGCGTAGGTAGCCCCGCCAGCCCCTGGCCCGCACCGCCGTGGCGTGCACGGCGAGTATGCAGAACACCGCCAGGGATGCGGTCAGGTTCAGGTCGCCGGTAGGCGCCGGAAGCGCCTTCTGGGGATGGCCGCTCGGCACCGTCTCGAGCAGGGTGGCGACGAGGATGAACACGAACAGCACGACCGCCAGGGGGATCACCCGACGGCCGGCCGGGCCCAGCCGGTCGCCCACGTGACGCTCGGCGGCCGAGATCACCGACTCCCAGGCGAGCTGCATCCGGGTGGGCCGTCGCGCCGACAGGTTGCGGCGGGCCACGAGGCCGAGGGCGATCACGATCAGGCCGGCCGCCACCGTCGCCACGATGGTGTCGACGTTGAACTGGAACCCGCCGATGCCTACCGTTCCGGCGGTTGCGAGAATTGCGGTGGTCACGGCGACTCCGGTGAGGTCGGGGCCCGGGTGGTGTACCGGTCCGGGGGGGACGCCGGTGCGGCGTCGGTGTCAGTGCACCCGGCCGGTGTCAGCGTCCGGTGGGATCGCTGTGGAGATGGTGTGCAGATGTGTCCGGGACGGGAGGGGACGAGGGGGCCCGGTCCGTCGAGGGGAACCGGGCGGTGAAGCGGGCGCCCCCGCCCGGACGGTTCTCGACGCCGATCGTGCCCCCGTGGGCGCGGACGAGTTCCTTCGCCACGGCCAGGCCTATGCCGCTGCCCCCGCTGGACCGGCCGGTGCGGCCCCGGTAGAACCGCTCCCAGATGGCGTCGCGGTCCTCGTCGGCGACGCCGGGCCCGCTGTCGGTCACCTCCAGCACGGCCCGGCCGTCCTCGCCGAAGGTGCGGACCACCACGGACCCGCCGGCGGGGGTGAACTTGGCGGCGTTGGTGAGCAGGTTCAGGGCCACCTGGCGGAGGCGGTGCGGATCCCCGTTCATGCCGGTCGGGGGCAGGTCCATCTCGACGTCGATGCGTCGGTCCCGGAACATGGGTGACAGCGATCCGGCGGCGTCGGCGACGACCCGGCCCAGGTCCAGCGGGCGGCTGATCAGCTCCAGGCCGGCGGCCTGGGCCGAGGCCATGGTCTGCAGGTCCTCCACCAGCCGGCCGAGGCGCACCGACTCCTCGTGCAGGGAGGTCAGGGCCTCAGGTGAGGTCGGGGTGACGCCGTCTATCAGGGCCTCCGTCTCGGCCTGCATCACGGCGATGGGGGTTCTCAGCTCGTGGGCCACGTCCGCCACCAGCGCCCGGCGCAGACGGTCCTCCTCCTCCAGGGACGCCGCCATGGAGTCGAAGGCCCGGCCCAGCTCACCGAGCTCCCCCGGTCCTGCCGCCGGTCCCACCCGCGGCGAGCTCTCGCCGAGCTCGAGCGACCTGACCGCCCCGGCCAGCCGGCGCACCGGGCGGGTCACCCCTCGGACCACGAACACGCTCACGACCAGGGCGGCCAGAATGGCCAGCCCGGCGCTCCACCCCACCGCCGCGAACAGCGATGAGCGCAGGTGACGGTCGTCAGGATTCACGGCCCCCCCGGGGAAGCCGGTGGTGATGACCCCCACCTGGCTGCCGTCGACGGTGACCGGCTCCTGCAGGCGGTCCGGCGCCGTCGCTGCGCCCGGCGGTTCGGCCATCACCGTCGATCCGGCCGCGTCCCGCACCGCCACGGTGATGCCGGCCGCGGTCGCGAACGCGGACACCGGGCTCAGGTCGGCTCCGGCCCAGCCGCCGGCGCGGCTGTAGGCGTTCGCCGCCAGGGCCGCCGCTTCGGCGGTGACGCGGTCCCTCTGGGTCGCGGCGAGGTGGGTGACGTTGCTCTGGTCGGCGATCAGCACCGCGGTCGAGAAGACGGCCACGGAGAACAGCGACACAGCCACGAAGGCCAGGGCGAAACGGGCGCCCAGCGGGCCGAGCAGGCGGCGCCCCAATCTCAAGCGTCCCGGCTCACACCCAGGCGGTAGCCGGCGCCCAGCACCGTCTCGATCAACTCGGGCTCCGACGGGTCCGCCTCGATCTTGCGCCGGAGGTTCTTCACGTGCGAGTCGACGGTCCGCTCGTAGCCATCGAACTCGTATCCGCGGACCCGGTTTATCAGCTCGTAGCGGGAGTACACCCGGCCCGGTACCCGGGCCAGCGCGACCAGAACCCCCCACTCCGTCGGGGTCAGCTCCACCGTGCGCCCGTCGACCTGCACCAGCCGCCGGTCCTCGTCGATCAGCAGCCGCCCCGCCCCGTAGGACACGGGTCCCGCGCTCGGGACGGACGCCCGGCCCCGCCTCAGAACGGCGCCGACCCTCAGCAGCAGCTCCCGGGGGCTGAACGGTTTGGTCACATAGTCGTCGGCGCCCAGCTCCAGCCCGTTGATCCGGTCCTGCTCCGCGCTCTTGGCGGTCAGCATCACGATGGGCACGTCGGAGCCGGCGCGGATCTCCCGGGCCACCTCCTCGCCGGGCACGTCGGGCAGGCCCAGATCGAGCACCACCAGGTCGAGCGGGGTGCGGGCGGCGTAGCTGATGGCCTCGGCTCCCGATGCGGTCGAGAAGACGTCGATCCCCTCCCGCTCCAGATAGGAGCGGACCAGCTCCCGGAGCTTGTACTCGTCCTCCACGACCATCACATGCGGCGCCATCCCGATTCCTCCGGGACCAGTATCGCTCCGACGGGCGCCGGGTGGACCCGACGCCGACCTTTCTCCACATCGCCTCCACACCCGCTCGACCCGGCGGTCACGGCGCCGGGGTGCAGTGAGGGTCGAACCGCAGCCCGTGAGGAGGACCCGTGTCCACATACCACTGCCCGCTCTGCCCGCTCATCTTCGAGTACCGCACCGAGGTGGAGTGGCACCTCCGCGAGGAGCACCGTTCCCGCCTCGATGAGGAGGCCGACCTGCGCGCCGAGGTGGCCGCGGCGGCCCGGCCTCTGGACCGGGAGCGGCTGCAGGCCCTGAGGGCCGGCGGCTCCCGACCCTCCATCTCCCTGCTGCTGGCCACCGCCCCGGCCGAGGCCATGACCGTGCTCGACGTGGCCCGGCTGCGGCAACTGGCCGATCGGGCCCGCCGGCGCCTGGCCCGCGAGCGTGAGCGCCACAACTCCATAGGGGTGATAGAGCACCGGCTGGCCCGGGCGGTCTCGGCGGCTGAG
>JAKAXG010000708.1 GCA_021827225.1 Actinomycetes bacterium
GCACGGCGGTGGCCATCGGGCTGCTCATAGTCGACCAGCCGGTCGGCTGGGGGGTCGTGGCCGGTCTGGCCCTGTTCCAGGCCACCATGCTCGGCAACGCCCTGGTGGCCATCCTGCGCTTCCAGCGCCGGGGCTTCACTGACTCGGAGAACGGCAATGCTGTCTAGCGGCGGGCGCCTGGTGGCGCTCAACATCCCCGTCGGCGAGCACGTCACCACCAAGGTCGGCGGGATCCAGTTCAACGTCGACACCATCTGGACCACCGGCATCGCCGCCGCCGTGGTGCTCGGGATGGGATTCTACCTCCGCCGCCAGGCGAAGTCGGGTGTGCCGGGCAAGCTGCAGATCTTCTGGGAGACCATCCTCGGGGTGGTCAGCGACCAGGTGGAGCAGAGCCTCGGGCCCAAGTACCGCCACGTGGTGCCTCTCGGCGTCACCATCTTCATGCTGGTGCTCTTCGCCGACTGGATCGAGATCCTGCCCGGCCTGTTCCACAACACCGACTACCTGCCGTCGCCCACCGCCGACGTCAACCTGACCTACGCCATGGGCGTCCTGGTATTCGTCCTCACCAACTACGCCGGCATCCGGGCGCGAGGGGTGGGGGGCTACTTCAAGCACTATTTCCGCAAGCCCCGCATCATGTTCCCGCTGCACGTCATCGAGGAGCTGGCCAAGCCCCTTACCCTGGCCCTGCGGCTCTTCGGGAACCTGTTCTCCGGCGGCATCATGATCGCCCTGCTGATCAGCTTCCCGATCGCCTTCTTCCCGGCCAGCTTGATCCTGACGCCGGTGTGGAAGCTGTTCGACATGTTCATCGGCGTGATCCAGGCGTTCATCTTCGCCCTGCTGACGATCCTCTACTACCAGTTCGCCGTCGAAGAGGGCGGCCACTAGCCGGCGTTCGGCACCGTCTCAACTCTGTAACACCCAGATAGGAGAAACCCAAAAAAATGGCAGCAACCACGCAGAAAGCGATCGAGCTGGCCGGCGCCTTCACTGGTGGTGGCCTGGCTCTGGGCGGTGGGGCCATCGGCGCCGCCATCGGTGACGGTCTGGCCGGTAGCCAGACGATCGCCGGTATCGCCCGCCAGCCCGAGGTCCAGGGCCGCCTGTACACCACGATGTTCCTGATCGTCGGTCTGGTGGAGGGCATGTACTTCATCAACCTGGCCTTCATGGCGCTGTTCGTATTCGTCCTGGCCAAGGGCTAGCACGATGGTCGGTTCGTCCAACTTCCTCGTCCCCAACGGGACGTTCATCGTCGAGTTGGTCGCCTTCCTCATCGTTCTGTTCCTGCTCGGGCGTTACGTCCTGCCGCCGCTGAACAAGTCGATGGACGAGCGACAGGCCACCATCCGCCAGGCTCTCGCCGACGCCGAGGAGGCCAAGCGGCGGGCCGCCGAGGCCGAGACCGAGTACAAGCGGGTCGTCGGCGAGGCGCGCACGCAGGCCCGGGCCGTGGTCGAGGAGGCCAACAAGATGGCCGAGCAGGTCCGCTCCGAGCGGCGCCAGCAGGCCGAGCAGGAGTACGAGCGGATCGTCAACACCGCCTACGCCGACATCGAGGCCCAGGCCCGCCGGGCGTCGGAGGAGCTGCGCCAGCAGACCGCCGACCTGGCCATCGCCGTGGCCGAGAGGGTCCTCGGCGAGGGCATCGACCGCCGGGCCCAGAGCTCGCTGATCGACCGGACCATCGACGAGGTCTCCCAGGCCGGGATGGCGAGGGAGAACGCCTAGGTGCGCCAGAGCATCCGCGGATACACCGACGGGGTCATCGCCCGGCTCGGCGCGGCCGAGCTGTCGTCGCTGGCCGGCGAGCTGTCCGCCGTCCGCGACGTCATCGCCGGCTCCGACGACCTGCACCGGGTCCTGGCCGATCCCGGCATCGCCCTGGCGGCGCGCCGGGGGGTGCTGAACGACCTGTTCGGCACGCGGGTGGGGGCGGCGACCATGCGGCTCCTCAACTTCGTCCTCGAAGCCGACCGGGCCAGCGAGACGGTGGAGGACGTCACCTGGGTGACGGCCCGGATCGGGGCCGCGGTCAACCGGATGGAGCCGTCCTTCGAGGGCATCCTCGGCCACAAGGCCGCCGAGGAGCGCCTGGACGGCTACGCCACCGCCGTCCTCGAGTCGGTGCGCGACGAGCACGACCTCGACGAGATAGAGGACGAGCTGTTCCGCTTCTCCCGGGTGGTGGCCGGCTCGGACGAGCTGCGGGCCGCCCTGGAGAGCCGGGACGTGCCGGCCGAGGTCCGCAAGCATGTCGTCACCGACCTGCTGGGCGCCAAGGCCAGCGCCGCCACCACGTCCATGGCCGCCTACGCCACCACCGTCGGCCGACCCCGCGACTACCAGGACCTGCTCGAGGCGCTCGTCGCCCGGGTCGCGTCCGAGACCAACCGCCGGCTGGCGGAGGTGCGCTCGGCGGTGGCCCTCGACGACGAGCAGCAGCGCAGGCTGGCGGCCGCGCTAACGCGGGCGGTGGGCCATGATGTGGATATCAGGGTGAGCGTGGATCCCAGCCTGGTCGGAGGGTTCATCGCCACCATCGGCGACACCGTGGTGGACGGTAGCGCCAGACACCAACTCGAACTTCTGAAAGAGCGCCTCGTCATGCCCGAGGTCAACATCACGACAGGCCAAGTCACAACAGAGGAGCGCCAATAATGGCGGAACTGACCATCAACGCCACCGACATCGGCGAGGCCCTGCGGCGCAACGTGTCCGGCTTCACCCCCGGGGTCTCCATGGAGCAGGTGGGACGGATCCAGGAGGTCGGTGACGGCATCGCCCGGGTCAGCGGTCTTCCGAACGCGGCCGTCAACGAGCTTCTCGAGTTCGAGGGCGGCGAGCTGGGCCTGGCCCTGAACCTGGACGAGGACTCCATCGGGGCCGTGGTCCTGGGCGAGGTCGACAATCTGGAGGAGGGCCAGACGGTCAAG
>JAKAXG010000709.1 GCA_021827225.1 Actinomycetes bacterium
CCTGCTCGTCGGTTGCGTGGCCGTGGGGGCGCTGTCGGTGGCCGCCCAGGTGGCGGTGGCCTTCACCGCCTCCCTGGCGTCGGACGCGGAGCGGGGCCGGGTCGTCGGCACGGTGATGAGCGGGCTACTGCTGGGGATCCTGCTGGCCCGTACGGCGGCGGGCTACCTGGCGGAACTGGGCGGCTGGCGGACGCCGTTCCGGGTGGCGGCGGTGGTCATGGCCGTGCTGGCGGTGGTCCTCTGGCGCAGCCTGCCCCAGGACCACGCCCGGTCCCGTGTCCACTATCTGCGCCTCATCGTCTCGGTGCCGGTGCTGTTGAAGGAGGAGCCGCTCATCCTGCTGCGCTCCGTCTACGGCGCGGCGGCGTTCGGGGCGTTCAACGCCTTCTGGACCCCCCTGGCGTTCCTCCTGTCCGGCTCGCCCTACCACTACTCGACGAGCACCATCGGCCTGTTCGGCCTGTTCGGGGTGGCCGGGGCGGTCACCGCCTCCTTCGCCGGGCGCTGGGCCGACCGGGGGGGAGCTCCGGCCATGACCGGGATCACCTCCGCCCTGCTGCTCCTGACGTGGGCGGCCATCGTGGCCGGAGAGCACTCGCTGCTGGCGCTGATCATCGGGGTCGTCGTCCTCGACTTCGCCGTCCAGGGCCTGCACATCACCAACCAAAGCCTCATCTACCGGCTGCGCCCCGAAGCCCGCAGCCGCATCACCTCCGCCTACATGGCGCTGTACTTCGTCGGCGGGGTGATCGGCTCGGTCACGGCGTCGGCGGCCTACTCGGCCGGCGGGTGGGGCGCGGCCTCGGCGGTGGGGGCGGCGTTCGGGCTGGTGGCCGCCGTCCTGTGGCTCGGCGGCCTGGCGTGGAGCCGGCTGGCCGGCCGGCGGACGCCCGAACCCTGCCGCACCTCGGCCTAGGCGGCGTCGGCCGGCTCCGGCCCGCCGGGCCCGGAGCCGGTCAGGCGGTGGCCGCCGGCTCCCTCGGCCGGGCTTCGTCGGCCTGGGGGGGCGGCCCGGAGACCACGAAGTCCTTCTGGCGGATCAGCACCACCGCGAACACCGCCCCCACCAGGGCCACCACGGCGGTGAACACCAGGAGGTCGTTGATGCCCCCGGTGAAGCTGGCCCGGATGGCCGCCTCCAGCCGACCCCGGTCGGCCGGCGGGGTCTGCGCGAAGACCTGACCGACGCTCCCCTGCCGGACGGCGCTGGCGACCTGGCCGACCCTGGTCGACAGGCCGGGGACCCCGGAGAGGGAATGGGTGAGGCCCTTGGTGATGGACGAGGCGAACAACGAGCCCAGCACGGCGATGCTCGTCGCTATCCCCACCTGGCGGAAGGTGGAGTTGATGCCCGACGCCATGCCGGAGCGCTGCGGCCCGACCACGCCCACCGCGGTGGAGGCCAGCGGGGGGTTGACCATGCCCGACCCCACCCCGGCGATGACGAACCCGGGAATCAGGTGCGACCACGAGCTGCGGGCGTCCAGGCCGGACATCAGGAACAGCCCTATGCCCACCAGGGCCAGGCCCGGCCCGATCAGCCACCGCACCGGCACCCGGCCGCTGAGCCGGCCGGCCAGGGTGGCCGCCACCAGCACCGCACCGCTGTTGATGAGCAGGCGCAGGCCGGCCCCGAGCGCCGAGTATCCGAGCAGGTCCTGCAGGTACAGCACCAGGTACAGCAGCACGGAGAACAGGGAGGCGTTCATGGCGAAGGCGGCGATGGAGCCGCCCACGAACGTCGGCACCCGGAACAGCGACAGATCGAACATGGGATGCTCGACCCGGCTCTCGGCCACGATGAAGCCGGCCAGCAGCACCGCCCCGACCGGCAGGCAGATCCACACGGCGGTGGCGCCCCAGCTCTGCTCCCCCGCCTCGATCAGTCCGTAGGTCAGGATCACCAGCCCGGCGGTGAGCAGGCCGAAGCCCCACCAGTCCGGACGGCTGGCATGGTCGGCCCGTGACTCGTCCAGCCGCAGCAGCGTCACGGCCACGGCCGCCACCCCGATCGGCACGTTGACCAGGAAGATCCCCCGCCAGGTGATGCCGGTGGTGATCACCCCGCCCAGGATGGGTCCGGCGGCCACGGCCACCCCGGTGACGGCCCCCCAGGCGCCGAAGGCCACCCCCCGGTCCCGGCCGTGGAAGCTCTGGGCCAGCAGGGCCAGCGAGGTGGCGAACATGATGGCCCCGCCCACGCCCTGGGCGCTGCGCGAGGCGATGAGCATGATCGGCGACTGGGCCAGGCCGCACAGGAGAGATCCGGCGGTGAAGATGGTCAGCCCGATGGCGAACAGCCGGCGCCGGCCGTACCGGTCGGCGAGCACACCCCCCGTGAGCAGCAGCGACGCCAGGGTGAGGGCGTAGGCGTCCACCACCCACTGCACGTCACCGAAGTTGGCGTGCAGTGCCTTCTGGATGTCGGGGAGCGCCACCACCACGATCGTCACGTCCAGCAGCAGCATGAACGTGCCGGCGCACACCGCGAGCAGGGTCCACCACTTCTTGTCCAAAGCGTCCTCCGGGTCGTGGGCTCGGATGGCCGCCCGACAGCGTGGGCCGGCGGCAGCCCGCCCCATACTTCCCAATACCCGGGCTTTAGCGGCAGCCCATTACAGTGGGCCCATGTCCGCGCTCCCGCCCCCGGCTCCGTCGCCGCCGCGTCTGCGGCCGCTCGGCGGGCGCCGGCGCCGCTGCGGGCGCCGGTGCTGACCGACGGAGGCCGGGAGGGGGTTCTTCCGAATCATCATCTGCTCCAGGCCATCGACGACGGCGTCATCGACGCCGGACGGTTCAAGATCCCCCAGGACAACGTGCAGCCGGCCAGCCTGGACCTGCGCCTGGGCGAGGTCGCCTACCGCATGCGCTGCAGCTTCCTGCCCGGGAACAATCTGGTGGAGGACCGCCTCCGGGAGC
>JAKAXG010000710.1 GCA_021827225.1 Actinomycetes bacterium
CCCGGTAGGCTCTCGTGTCCCCCAACGCCGAGGAGCAGAGTGTGACCGACGGATCGGACCTGGAGTGGCTGGGCCTGGAGAGGGTCGGCCCGGGCCACTGGAGCTTCGTCCTGGCTCCGAGCCTGTCGCGCCTCGACTGGAAGTTCTACGGCGGCACCGGCGTGGCGGTGGCCACTGCGGTCATGGAGGCCGAGACCGGCAGGCGGGCTCTGTGGACCACGGCTCAGTTCGTGTCCAGCGCCCCGACGGGTACCCGGATGGACTGCCGGGTGGAGATCGTGGCGGGCGGACGGCGCACCTCGCAGGTCCGGGTGACGGGCTGGGACGGCGAGCGCCTGGTGTTCTCCGGTCAGGGAGCGACCGGAGAACCACGGCCCGGGCCCCTCGAGGCCCAGTTCCCCCAGATGCCCGACGTGCCGCCCCCTGCCGACTGCCCCCGGTGGGTGCCCCGGCCGTTCGTCACCGGCCCCGATGAGCGGCCCGGATGGCTGAGTATCACCGATGCCCGCCTGGCCGACGAGCGGGGCTCGATGTGGATGCGCCTCGAGGGTCGGCCTCTGAGCCGGGCCGGGATGGCCTTCGTGGCCGACATCGTGCCCAACGGGGTGCTCCGGGCCGCCGGGCGGTCCGGGGCGGGCACCAGCCTGGACAACACCTTGCGTTTCGGGCCCGAACCCGAAGGCGAGTGGGTGCTGGTCCACGTGGAGCCCCACCTGATCTCGGGGGGATACGTCCACGGCGGCGCCGGGCTCTGGTCGAGCGCAGGCACGTTCCTCGGGGTGGCCAGCCAGACGGCCGGTATCGTCCTGTTCGACTGAGTCCCGCGGGACCGCCGCCCAGCGGTCCCGCTCGAGCGAACCGGCCGGCCGGCGGCCGGCCCCGGAGGGATCCCATGAGCGCCGACGGTCCGCGACCCCGCTTCCACCTGGCCATCCCCGTCGACGACCTCGACTCGGCCCGCCATTTCTACGGGGACCTGCTGGGCTGCCCCCGGGGCCGGGAGGCCGACACGTGGGTGGACTGGGACCTCTACGGGCACCAACTGGTGACCCACCTGGTGCCCGCCGGCCGGGTACCGGTCGCCGGCACCAATCCGGTGGACGGCGACGCCGTGCCGGTCCCGCACTTCGGGCTGCTCCTCGACGTGGAGGAGTTCCACCGGCTGGCCGGACGGCTCGAGCGGGCCGGGGTCGGGTTCGTCATCGCCCCCCACCTGCGCTTCGCCGGGCAGCCCGGCGAGCAGTGGACCATGTTCTGCCACGACCCCGCCGGCAACGCCCTCGAGTTCAAGGCGTTCGCCGACGACTCACAGGTATTCCGCCGGTAGGCGGCAGCGGTGCCGGCCGGGTCTCGGCTGCGGAGGCCACCGGCCCTGACCGTTAGCGACCGGGTCGGTGGGAGACTGGCACGGCGATAGCACACACCGTTCAGTGGTCCCGGCTGGGAGCCAGGCGATGATCGCCGGGGTCGTCGACGAGCTGCTCGAAGCCAGCGTGGTCGGCAGCTTCTCCAAGGCCGGTTTCGAGTTGCGCAGCCGGCTGGGCGGCTGGGCGGAACCCTCGGCGGCACCGGGGGCCCGGGTGATGGTCACCGGAGCCACCTCCGGGCTGGGGGAGGAGGCGGCCACCTGGCTGGCCCGGCTGGGCGCCTCCGTCACCTTCATCGGCCGCGACGCCGACCGGGCCCGCCGGGCCCGGGACCGCATAGCCGAGAGGGCGGCCAGCAATGCCGTGTCGTACATCGTGGCCGACCTGTCCGACCAGCAGGCCGTGCGCCGGGCGGCCGCCGAGTACCTCGATCGGCACGACACCCTGGACGTGCTCATCCACAACGCCGGGATGCTCACCCGGGACTACCAGACGACCCCCGACGGGACCGAGCTGACGGTGGCCACCCACGTACTGGGGCCGTTCCTGCTCACCGGGCTGCTGCTGCCGGCGCTGCGCCGGCGGGCGGCCGGGCGGCCAGGACCGGCCCGGGTGCTGACGGTGTCCTCCGGAGGGATGTACGCCCAGCGCTTCGACCTGGCCAAGCTGGAAGGCGGCCCGGACGGCTTCGACGGGGTGGCCGCCTACGCCCGGGCCAAGCGGGCCCAGGTCGTGCTCAACCGCGAATGGGCCGGCCGGGTGCAACCCTCGGAGGCGGTGTTCCACGCCATGCACCCGGGATGGGCCGACACGCCCGGGGTGCGCTCGTCGCTGCCGGGTTTCCACCGGGCCACCAGGACGATCCTGCGCTCCCCGCACCAGGGTGTCGACACCCTGGTCTGGCTGGCCACCGATCCCGGAGCAGGAGGGTCGACCGGTCGCTTCTGGCTGGACCGGCGGCCCCGATCGGAGTACAAGCTGCCCTGGACCCGTTCCTCCGACCCGGCCGGCGACCAGGCCCGGCTGTGGGAGTGGTGCGCTTCAAGGACCGGCTGGAGCCTGCCGGCGGCCGGCTGACCCGGGGCCGGCGGCCGGCTGACCCGGGGCCGTCCCCCCGACCCCCATCGGTCACCCTCGAATAGTTAGGGTACGATGTGTTCGTGCAGGACCAGATACTCCGATCGACGGCCGGCTTCGTCGAGAGCTTCGGCGCCGCGACAGCAGGGCAGCGGTCCGCCGTATACCTCGTCGGCTCGCCCGGCCTCGGCGACCTCAGCCCCCGGCAGAGCAACCTGGACATCGTGGCGGTTGGCGAGCAGCCGCTGGCGGCCGATGTGCGGCGCGGCCTGGCCCGCTCCCACCGGGACCTGCGTCTCCACGGGCGCGAGGCCGCCGTCTGCTACACCACATGGCACGATCTGGCAGCGCCGGTGACCGATGCATCGGCTGTCACCTTCGTCGGCTCCGAGCCCGTCGATCCCGGCCGGCTGGCCAACCCCATGACCTGGGCCATCCTCGCCACCTCGCCCCGGGCGCTGAGCGGGCCGGG
>JAKAXG010000041.1 GCA_021827225.1 Actinomycetes bacterium
GCCCGCCGGGGCTCGCTCAACCTGGCCCAACTGGCCGAGGAGCTGGGAACCATCCCGTCCTGGGCCAGCCGTATCTGTGACCGTCTCGAGGCCGACGGCTACATCGAGCGTCGCCTCAACGAGACCGGCCGCCGACAGGTGACGATCAAGCTGCGCCGGCCCGGCGAGCAGCTGCTCGCCGATCTGCAGAATCGGCGGGTCGCCGCCCTGGCCCCGGTCGTCGGGCGCATGACGGCGGCGGAGCGCAAGGCCCTGCTGCGTGGCCTGCTGGGCTTCGCCCGGGCGGCCGAGGGGGAGGCCCTCACCGGCGAGCAGACCGCCTGATCCGACGCCTTCGGGGCCGCGTGGTCAACTCCCGACCACCGGGTAGTGTTGCTACATGGCAAGACTCGGGTACCCGCTCGTGGACGAGCGGGAGAGCGGCGCCCGCGACGCGCAGAGCCCCCCGGTACAGGTTGAGCAGTACTACGGCCTGGCCAGGGCGTTGGCCCGCCGGTTCGCGTCCCGGGGCGAGAGCATGGAGGACCTCGAGCAGGTTGCCTTTCTGGCCCTGATCGGGGCGGCCGGCCGTTACCGGCCGGACCATCCGGCGGGCTTCGCCAGCTACGCCACGTCGTGCATCCTCGGAGAGTTGAAGCGCCACTTCCGGGACCGCACCTGGATGATGCGGGTGCCCCGCTCCGTGCAGGAGCGGTTCCTGGCCGTCAAGACGGCGAGGAACGAGCTGACCCAGACCCTCGGCTGCTCGCCGACCGTCGACCAGATCGCCAGCCACCTCCGCACCAGCGTGGAGGCCGTGCTGGAGGCCATGGAGGCCGGCGACAACTACTCTCCGCTTTCGCTCGACGCCGGGTCCCGGGAGGACGGAGAGTCGGGCCTGGACGTCGGATTCCTGGACGAGGGCTTCGACCGCCGTCTGGACCGCCGCGACCTCTGGGAGTCCCTCACCGGGCTGCCACCGGAGGAGCAGAAGCTGATTCGCCGTATCTACTTCGAGGGACGCACCCAGCGGGTCGTCGCCAAGGAGCTCGGAGTCAGCCAGATGCAGGTGAGCCGCATGGTCGCCCGGACCATCAAGAAGCTCCGGCGTTCCATGGCGGCCGTCTGAGAGGGGAGCCGAGCGGCGCCACGCCTCTCAACCGCTTCATGGCGCCCCGTTTGAAGGCGATGAGGCGGCGTTCGAGATCGCTCAGCTGGATCTCCGGCCCCTCCTCCGCCGGGCCATCGGCGCCTGCCCAGGGCGCCGGGCTCTCGGCGGCTCGCAGCGCGGCCCGCCCGGCGGCGATCCCGGCCTGCTGGCGGTCCCGCAGGTCGGCGCCGGCCATGTCGAGGGCCCGCAGGCTGGCGAAGAACTCGAGGTCGTCGCGGGTCGTGGGATGGAAGCTGGCCAGTTCGAACTTCAGCAGGCCCAGATGGCCGAGCCTGTCCAGGATCGCCAGGAAGGACACCGGGGTGAAGACGTGGCAGTGGATGTCGACGAACTCGTCCGTGGCCAGGACCCGGTTGGCGAACTCGAACGCCATCAGGTCGGGGTCGGCGCAGTCGGTGCGGGTCACGTCCCGGTAGGCGGTCTCTCCCGACCAGATCTTCCGGGCGTCCACTCCGTGGATGGTTCTCGATGAGAAGTCGTAGATGTGGCCGAAGCTGGGCCGGACCAACCTCCTGTGGTAGGCGTCCAGGATCGCCGACACGTCGGTGGTTCGGCGGTTGACGTCGAAGGTGAAGCGCTTGTCCGGCACGACGAGTGACAGCACCCCCCCGGTGACCAGCAGGCTGTGGATGTCGTCCAGCCAGGTGACGATGTCGGGGATGTGCTCGATGACGTGCGAGGCGATGATGTAGTCGAACGGACCCTCGGGGGCCAGCGCCTTGGCCAGCGACTGGCCCTGCGGCAGCACGTGGTCGACCTCGACGATCTCGTCGAGCCTCGCCCTCATATGGGCGTCGTCGGCGTACTTCTGGCGCAGCGTGGCGGCGTCGGCATGATCGACGTACAACACCGTGCCGTTCGCTCTGGATGCTATCGGGGACGCGAGCGGGCCGATCTCCAGCCCCCGCTGGCTGCGCTCGTCGATGCAGTCGAGAGCCCGTTCCCGGCCCATGTGACGAAGCTACCTTCAGTCGATGTGTCAACTCCAGCACCTCGAGCGGGGCCTCGGGAGCGGTGCGGGCGCCGGAGGGGCGAAAGGCCCGTTATGCTCGGCCCCGCGGCTTGAGGCGACAGGCGCATACCCAGCAAAGTCGGTGCCGGCAAGGCACTTCGGTCCCTCGGGGGGTCCAGATGACCGACCAGCTCCAAGCTCCGCTGCAGCCGAAGGCTTCGCTGCAGTTCAAGGCTTCGCTGCAGTTCAAGGGTGACACCGTCCGTCTCGCCGTCGCGGGAGAACTGGACATGGCCACCGCCGACCAGTTCGACTGGGCTCTCACCGTGGCCACGGCGATGGCGGGGACCGCCGTCGAGGTGGACCTGCACGACCTCTGCTTCTTCGGGGGGGAGGCCGTCCACTCGCTGGTGCGCGCCCGCCGGGCGGCGAACAGGCACGGCATCGAACTGCTGGTCCTGGAGGCGCCCTCCCGGCTGCGGCGGCTGCTCGAGCTCACCGGGACGGAGCAGGAGCTGCTCGAACCCGGTGCGCTTCGTGGAGTGGCGCAGCCCGGCGCGTAGGGTCGACGGGATGAGCCCCGAACTCGACTTCTACTTCGACCCGGTCTGCCCCTTCGCGTGGATGACCAGCAAGTGGGTGCGCCTGGTGGCCGAGGACCGGGGGATGGAGGTGGGATGGCGGTTCATCTCGCTGCGGCTGCTCAACGCCGACAAGGACTACGCCACCCACTTCCCCGAGGGCTACGAGGAGGGCCACACGACCGGCCTGCGGCTGCTGCGGGTCGCCGCCGCCGTCCGGGACGGCCACGGCGAGGACGGGGTGGGCCGCTATTACCGGGCCTGCGGCGAGGCCATCTTCGACGGTGAGCCGGGCAGCCAGGCCGCCGCCCAGCGGGACCTGGACGGCTTCGCCCGCGCCCTGCTGGGCGGGTGCGGCCTCGACCCGGGCTGTGCCGCCGCCCTCGACGACGAGGCTCACGACGCCGTGATCCAGGCCGAGACGGACCGGGCTCTGCAGCTGGCCGGCCGCGACGTCGGCACTCCCATCCTGCACTTCTCCCCGCCGGACGGCACCGCCTTCTTCGGCCCGGTGATCAGCCGTCTGCCCTCCCGCCAGGACGCCGCCCGGCTGTGGGACCACGTGACCGGGCTGGCCGACTTCGGCGGGTTCGCCGAGCTCAAGCGCAGCCTGCGCGAGATCCCCCAGCTGCGGGCCTTCGGAGTCGAGGAGGGCGAGGCCGGCCGCCAGGAGGACTGGAGCCAGGGCCGCCGGGCCGCCGCCGTGCCCGGCGCCGACCAGCGGTAGCCCTCCCGGTCCGCCGGGGCGCTGGACGTGCCCACCGGCGCCGGGGACCTGGACGTGCCCACCGGCGCCGGGGCGCTGTATGTGCCTACCGGCGCCGGGTTGCCGCCCCGGGCGACGGCGCCCCGGTGAGGGCCGGCGCCTCCGGTACGTCGACGCCCACCTGGTCCAGCGCCTCCGACCCGGCCAGGCCCTCGCCGTGGTGGTACTTGCCGCCTCGCAACCAGGAGGCCACGGCGGCGACCACGCAGGCCACCAGGGCGAAGTCGAACGCGGCGTGCAGGCCGTGGCCGAAGGGGCCGCTGATCAGGCTGGGAAAGAAGCTGCGGCCGGTCAGGTAGGTCGCCTGGGCGTGGGGGAGGTGGGCCAGGACTCCCGTCGGCCCCAGCAGGTTCTGGATGGGGTTGTACCCGAGGAAGGAGGCGAACAGGGTGCTCACGGCGGGCAGGCTGGCCACCCGGTGGGCGGCCGCCGCCGGCACGCCGTGGGCCACCAGCCCGCGGTACATGGTCCCCGGCAGCGTGCCCGACAACCCGGCGATGATCAGCGTGAAGAAGATGCCCATCGACAGGACCATGGCCGAGTTCTGGAAGGTGGCCATCATGCCGGCTCCCCCGCCGCGGGCGTCGGGGGGCAGGCTGTTCATCACGCCGGCCCGGTTCGGGGAGGAGAACAGGCCCATGGCCAGGCCGTTCATCAGCAACAGCAGGGCGAACCAGATGTAGCTGAAGTTGATGGGCAGCACCTCGAGCAGGGCGAACGACGCGGCGGCCGCGATCATGCCGCTGGTCGCGAACGGCCGGGCCCCGTAGCGGTCGGACAGGAGGCCCGACACCGGCCCGGCGACGAGGAAGCCGACGGTCATGGGGACCATGTAGATGGCCGCCCACAGCGGGGTCTGGGTGAAGCTGTAGCCGTGCTGGGGCAGCCAGATGCCCTGCAGCCAGATGATGAGGATGAACATCATCCCGCCCCGCCCCAGGGAGGCCAGCAGGGAGGCGAAGTTGCCGGCGGCGAACGCCCGGATCCTGAACAGCCGCAGGCGGAACATCGGTTCGGGCACCCGGGTCTCGATCCACCCGAAGAGGACCAGCACGGCGGCTCCACCGATGAGCATGCCGAGCACGAAGGGGTTGGTCCAGCCCATCGACTGCCCGTGGTAGGGGAGGATGCCGTAGGTGATCCCGACCAGGACGGCGATGAGCCCCACCGCGAAGGTCAGGTTGCCCCACCAGTCGATCCGGGACGGGATGCGCAGCCCGGTGTCGCGCAGCTTGAAGTAGGCCCATCCCGTCCCGAACAGTCCCACCGGGACCGAGACGAGGAACACGAGACGCCAGGACACCGGTCCCAGCAGGCCGCCCACGATGAGACCGATGAACGACCCGCCGATGGCGGCCACGCCGTTGACCCCGAGGGCCATGCCCCGCTGGTTCTGAGGGAAGGCGTCGGTGATGATGGCCGAGGAGTTGGCGAAGAGGAAGGCGCCGCCCAACCCCTGACCGATGCGCATGATGATCAGCCAGATGGCGGCCGAGGTGCCGGTCATCCACGTCGCCGACAGCAGTATGGAGAACAGGGTGAAGACGGCGAAGCCCATGTTGTACATCCGCACCCGGCCGAACATGTCGCCAATGCGCCCGAAGCTGACTACCAACACGGCGGTGACGACCATGTATCCCATGAGGATCCACAGGAAGTACGGAGTGTTGCCCGACGTCAGCGGGTTCAGCTTGATCCCGTCGAAGATGTTTGGCAGGGCGATCAGGATGATCGACGAGTTGATCGTCGCCATGAGGATCCCGATGGTGGTGTTGGAGAGGGCAATCCACTTGTAGTGGGGTCCCAGGTCCCCGCTCGCCGCGGGGGAGGAAGTTCCCTCCGCTGTGCTGACCGCTGACATGTGTTCGGCTCCTCGTTAGGTCGGCTAACTAACTATCGTACCTGGACAGGAGTCCGACCGGTCGGCGCCGCCCGGTCCAATCCGCCACGCCCTGCGTTCTTTCCGCCCCCCGGGCCGGATAACCCCGGCGTCAGAGCCGGACCGGCTCCTCAGTCCTGATTGCGGTCGCAGTCATCGGGCCGTACGAGGGCGAGGACGGTGTACATCGCGCCTGAGGCGATCAGCCAGCCGCCCAGGCTGCACAGGAGCACCAACGCCGGATTGACACGGGTGAACGTGCTCTCGGCCACGGCGGCGAACACGACCAGCGCCAGCCCACCGAGGACGGCGCCGATGGCGTCGCGGTCGGCCTTCCTAGTCCCTTCCTTCTGCTGTATGAAGGTGAGAGACGCCGGCAGGATCGCCGGGAAGGCGAGAAACACCCCACCGATGCGGGGGCCGCCAACGCTGGAGATGATCCCGGCGACGATGGAGACGGCCGCTCCCAGGGCGAAGCGCACGGCCAACTCCTTGGGCTTGGCTTCTCGAACCCTCGAGAGCTTGGCGCTCGGGCGGACGTCAGCGACCACCGATGAACACCGCCCAGTACGTCCCGAGCGCGACGAGACCCCACCCTCCGACAGAAGCGACCGACCCCCACGTGGCCTTGAGCCGAGGTATGGCGCCGACCGCCACTACGCAGCAGGCGGCCATGCCGATCCCTCCCACCACCATGCCGGTCGAGGCTTGCCGGGCCTTCTCCGCGGTTTCGAAGATCACCGTGATGGCCAGGCTGGCGATGGCGACGGAGGGAGCTGTGGCGAACAATCCGGCGAACGCCTTGGGATCGACGATCTCGGCCACTAGCGCGAACACGACCACCAATGACCCGCCGACGAGCCCTCGAAGAGCCAGGATCCCGATCTCGTGCAAGGTTCCTCCGTCGGTAGGTCCCCGGCCCAGTCGCCTGGGGCCAGGAAGACCAGTACCCGTAGTGCTCCAAGCCGTATCGGAGGGGGGCTGCTCCAGGGGCACCGAGGGCCGCAGGCGGGACCGCTATACCGCCTCTGACCAGCTAATTCGTTCCCGCCGACGACTTCAACGGCTTCTGCTACAGTGACGGCCCGAGGAGAGGTGCGAGAGCGGCCGAATCGGACTCACTGCTAATGAGTTGACTTGGGAGACCGGGTCCGGGGGTTCAAATCCCCCCCTCTCCGCTCGAGGTAAGAAGGGGCAGCCGGTCGCAGTTGCCGGTGGGCAAGTTTCTCTACGGCCAGCACCGCCGCTATCCCGGAGCTGAGGGCGAGGATGCGCAGCCAGGACGCCCCGCCGAGAGGCGCGGTGCTGAAGAGGTGGTTCATGGCCGGCAGGTAGGTGATGGCCACCTGGCCGAGTGACTGAGCGGCGACTCCACCGATGAGCCAGCGGTTACCGAGCAAGCCGTTGCTGAGCGAGCCGTTGCTGAACGGGCCGGAGCGCCGGGTGCGGGAGAACGAGCGGCAGGAGAAGAGGTAGAGGGCCTCCACGGCCACGAAGAGATTCAGAGCGGCGGTGCGGGCCTCGGCCACGGACGCCCCCAAGGACTGCTCCCAGTGGAACAGCCAGGAGGCGCCGCCCACCATGAGGGCGGACACGAGGAGGACGCGAACCAGGAGGGCGGCAGTCAGGATGGGCTGGCCGGGGTCTCTCGGTTTCCTGCGCATGATGTCGGGCTCTTTGGGCTCGAAGGCGAGCGTCAGGCCGAGCGCGACCGCGGTGGTCATGTTGATCCACAGGATCTGGACCGGTACCAGCGGGAGGGTGGCACCGAGGAGGATGGCGACGAGGATGACCAGCCCCTCTCCCATGTTGGTGGGGAGGGTCCAGGCGATGAACTTGGTGAGGTTGTCGAAGACGGCGCGCCCTTCTTCGACGGCTGCCTCGATGGTGGCGAAGTGGTCGTCGGTGAGGATCATGTCCGCCGCGTCTTTCGCCACCTCGGTCCCGGTCCGGCCCATGGCCACGCCGATGTCGGCCTGACGGAGGGCGGGAGCGTCGTTGACGCCGTCGCCGGTCATGGCCACCACTTGACCGCCGGTCTGGAGACCCCGGACCAGCCGTAGCTTCTGCTCCGGCGACACGCGGGCGAACACCGCCGCCCGCTGCACGGCGTCGGGGTAGTCCTCGGGGGCGATGGCGGCCAACTCGGACCCGGTGAGGACCCGGTTCGCGCACCCGGAGCTGACTATGCCGAGTTGCGTGGCGATGGCGACAGCGGTGGAGGCGTGATCGCCGGTGATCATCTTCACGTCGATCCCGGCGTCGTGACACGACGCCACGGCGGTGACCGCTTCGGGCCGGGGGGGATCCAGCATGGCCTGCAGGCCGGTGAGGGTGAGCCCGTCCGGGGGTCGATCCGGTTCGATGGTGTATCCGGGGGCGACCCTGGCCATCGCGGTGGCCAGCACCCGCAGCCCGGTCCCGGCCAGCTGTTCGGCGGCGCCGAGCACCGCTGCCGGATCCAGGGGGGCGGTGACCCCGTCGGCACCGGCCATCGAGCTGCAGAGTCCGACCACGCGCTCGACCGCTCCTTTCACGAACAGGATGCGCCCGTCGGGACCGTCGTCGTGGAGGGTGGCCATGTACTGGCGGTCGGAGCTGAACGGGAGGCTGCCCACCCTCGGGAAGCGCCCCTGTACCCACGTTCGGTCGATGCCGGCCTTCGCCGCGGCGACCAGCAGGGCTGCCTCGGTGGGGTCACCGATGACTCGCCAGCCGTCGCCGGCGGCGACAAGCTTGGCGTCGTTGCAGCCGGCACCGATGATCAACGTCCACCGCAGCGAGCCGGCGGGCGGCCCGGCCAGCGGCAACCCCGAAGCGTCGAGAAAGGAGCCGTCCGGGTCATAGCCGGACCCCGTCAGGCTGTAGGAGCCCGTCGCTGTCCAGGTCGCCCGCACGGTCATCTGGTTGCGGGTGAGGGTGCCGGTCTTGTCGGAGCACACGACAGTGGTGCTGCCGAGCGTCTCGACCGCAGGCATGTGGCGGATCACGGCTCTCCGGGTGGCCATGCGGGTCATTCCGATGGCCAGCGTGATCGTGACCGCCGCCGGCAGCCCTTCAGGTATGGCGCCCACCGCCAGGGCCACCGCCGCGCTGAACATGTCATCGGCCTGCTCGCCGCGCGCCATGCCCACCAGGAAGGTCAGCACCGCCAGCCCGACGATGACGACGGTGAGGATCTTGCTGAACCCGGCGAGCTTGCGGGTGAGCGGGGTCTCGAGCTGCTCGGCAGAGCTGACCAGCCGGTGTATCTCTCCGAGTTCGGTCTCCTCCCCGGTCGCCACCGCCACTCCCAGGGCCGTGCCGTGAGTGACCAGCGTGCCGGAATAGACCATATTGTGACGGTCCGCCACCGGGGTGTCGGCCGGCAGGGCGACCTCGTCCTTCACCACCGGGAGGGACTCCCCGGTCAGGGCGGACTCGTCGACGGTCAGCTCATGCAGCTCGACCAGCCTCAGGTCGGCCGGAACGCGGTCCCCGGCCTCGATGTGCACCACGTCGCCGGGTACCAGTTCCTCGGAGGGCACGCCCCGGCGGTGACCGTCACGGCGGACCCGTGCCTCGGTCGTGACCATGGCCCGCAGCGCATTGAGCGCCGCCTCGGCCTTCGACTCCTGGATGAAGCCGACCGCGGAGTTCGCCGCGACCACCCCGAAGATGACCGAGGAGTCCACCGTCTCGCCCAGCAGGAGGGCTACCACCGCGGCGACCAGCAGCACATAGACCAGTGGGTGGTTGAGTTGGCGGCCCAGACGACCGAGAGGGCCGCCCGGCTCTGCTCTGGCCAGCTCGTTGGGCCCGAAGCGCCGGAGGCGATCCTCCGCCTCGTGGCTGGAAAGGCCTGCTCGGATGTCGGTCTCGAGGAGCAGGATCACCTCATGGGTGTCCAGCGCGTGATGGGCATTCCCTAGCTGTGTTCCACCGAGAGAGGAAGCCGGACCAGCAGTCATGCCACGGTTGACCTTCCGAGTCGCCGTGCTGCCGGCACGACGCTAACGCCCGCACACCGCTGGCCGGCAGGGCCGGATGTCCCGTGCGGCGCGGACTTTCTGCCCTGACCGTGGGAAGGCGTCCCGGGCACACTCGGCTGTGATGGACCGCACCGATACAGTCGCCGACAGCACGGGCCGGGTCGGGTCCGGACCCCTGGTCCCCAGCGGGGGAGCCGTCTTCGACCGCGTCGTGTGCGGCCTCGACGGCAGCGACGAGGCCTTTCTCGCCGCCCGGCAGGCCCTGCGCATCGCCCCGGACGTCCCGGTCGAGCTGGTGCATGCCATCAGCGTCGTCGACCACGTGTACCGCAGTGATTATCCGTCGTGGATCCACGCCATGCGAGACGCCGGTGGCCAACTCCTCGATGAAGCCCGACGGCAGCTCACGGTGCCGGGCACCCCGACGCCGCGGGTGGCCGTCGAGGAAGGCGACATCCCCGATGCCCTGGCCTACGTCGTCGCCGGCAACGGCCGGCCGCTGCTGTCCATCGGCTCCGGCGACGGTACTGACCGCCGCCTCCGTGACTCTGGACCGGCACCCACCGGCGCCCGGCTCAGCCTCCGAATCGTCGAAGCCGCGCCCTGCTCCGTTCTCATCGCCCGACGCCCCCCGCAGCCGGCCCGCTTCCCCCAGTCGATCGCCGTCGGGATGGACGGTTCGGCGCTGTCCGTAGACGCCCACGACGTGGCCAGGTGGATCGCCGCCCACACCGGCGCCCGGATCGAGGTCGTCCTGGCCCTCGGAGGTAAAGGAGCGGACCTGCGGGCTCTCCAAGAGGCCCGACCGCCCATAACCATCGACACCATCACAGAGGACAAGCCGGTGAAGGCTCTCCTCCAAGCCGCCGACCACCACGATCTGGTGGTCGTCGGCAGCCGGGGCCTGCACGGCCTGCGCGCCCTCGGCAGCGTCAGCAGACGGATCGTCACCGGCTCCTCGGCTTCCGTGCTGGTGGTACGCCGATCTCCCCACCACGGTGACACCACCTGAGGTCGCCGGACGGGGGGCTGGACCGGCAGGACCGACCTGGCAGTGGGCGGGTCGGGCGGCGGCGTCGGTCCTGTTCCTGACCGCCGGGGTGGTGTTCGCCCTCCAGGTCCCGGTGCACCCGCCCGGCACCGGGTCACGCTCGTGCGGCTCGGCCTGGGACGTCGTCGCCGGCCGGACCGGTTGGCAGCAGTGGTGGAGCCAGGACCTGGCCGACGGGTCCGCGCCTGGAGGAAGCCTGACCCGGACGCTCCACTGCCCGGCGGCGGTCAACCGGCGGATCTGGATCTCGGGCGGGTTGGGCGCGGCGGCCGTCGTGGTCGCGGCGGCGGGGGAGCTGGCCGGGAGCCGGCAGCAGCGCGGCGCCCGCCTGCGTCCGAGGTCGCAACTTCGGGCGCTGAGCGCCGTTCTCATCGGTGTCGGTTGCCTTCTCACGGTTACGGGACTGGCGGGCGTAGCCCTGCTCGTCGCCAACCCCGACGCCGAGCTGTTCTTGTACGTGTCCAGGCCGGTGGTGGCCCTGGTCGGCTCGCTCCTCGTCATACCGGCCGTCTTCATCGCCGCGCTCGGTATGACGGCCCGGGCCGCGCTGGACGAGATCGAACGCGATCGGGGCGGCAATGAGGGGCGGCGGTGAGGGGCGGCAATGAGGGGCGGTAGGCCGGTGCTGGCGTTCCTGGGCGTGATGCTGCTGGCCGCCGGCTGCGCCTCGGGCGCTCCTCCATGGGTGAAGGGCGCCACCGCCCGGTTCACCCAGCAGATCACCCTCCCGGCGCCCACCACCACGGGGTCCATGCCCCTCGACCAGGCCATCGCCGAGCGGCGCTCCCGTCGCTCGTTCGCCGACCGGCCGCTGGCACTGTCCACCATCGCTCAGCTGCTGTGGGCCGGGCAGGGGATCACGGGGCCGGGCGGCAAGCGGGCGGCTCCGTCCGCCGGTGCCCTCTACCCTCTGCAGCTGTACGTCATGACCGCCGGCCAGTTCATGCACTACCTGCCGGCCGGCCACCGCCTGGAGTTGCGCAACCAGCCGGACCTCCGACCTCAGCTGCAGGCCGCGGCATTCGCCCAGACGGCCGTGGGCGCCGCCCCTGACATCGTCATCCTGGCCGCCAACCCGGCGAAGACCCGCGTCAAGTACGGGGGCGACGCCGAGCGGTTCACCTACCTCGAGGCGGGACACGCGGCGGAGAACATCCTCCTCGAGGCGACCTCCCGCGACCTGGCCGCGGTCTCGGTCGGAAGCTTCGACCCCGCCCGGGTGGCTTCGCTCCTGGCCCTTCCCCCCGCCGAGACGGTCCTGTACCTGATCCCCGTGGGCCCCGCCCCGGGCAGCTGACCGGGCGACGGCCCCCGACCGCAGCCGGGCCGCGCCGCGCGTCGGGACGTAGGGCTCTACCGCCGACCGAGCGGGAGGCGCTGCTCTGGACCCAGCCGAGATGAGGAGGCTTTCGTGGGCGTTGCCGCGATCCGGGCAGACGGGAAATGACGAGGACCCCGGGGCCCGGTGCCCGTCCCGATCCCGGCGGTGACCCGGCTGCCGGAGGTCGTCCCGGAGGGCCGGGGGGCGCTCCTCCTCAGGGCGCCCCCCCGCCGAAGTGGCGCAACTGGCTGTGGTTGATCGCCATCGGTCTGAGCGTGGTCCTGTGGTTCGTGCTGCCCGCCCTGCACGGCAACGGGGTGCCGACCGACAGCCTGACCTACTCGCAGTTCCTCTCCGACGTGGACGCCAAGCAGGTGAAGACGGTGACCGTCCAACCCGGTGGGGAGGCGTCCGGCGACCTGGCCAACGGCCGTAGATTCACGACCCGCATCCCCTCCGACCTGGCCGGTTCCGCCCTGCTCGACCGTCTGGAGGCGGCCGACGTCGACATAGTGGCCGCTGCGCCGGCGACCAGCCTGGCGTCGGAGATCTTCTCCTGGATCCTGCTGCTCCTGCCGTTCATCTTCTTCGGTTGGCTGTGGTGGCGGATCTCGCGCCGGGCGGGAGGGGCGCTGCAGGGAGCGCTCAGCGTCGGCCGATCCAAAGCGAAGGTGTTCGACGCCGAGAACCCGACCACCGGCTTCGCCGACGTCGCCGGATACGAGGGCGCCAAGGCCGAGATCGTGGAGGTGGTCGACTTCCTCCGCCAACCGGAGCGGTACCGCCGGGCGGGGGCCGCCGCCCCGCGGGGGGTGCTGATGGTGGGGCCTCCGGGCACCGGCAAGACCCTGCTCGCCCGGGCGGTGGCCGGCGAGGCGCGGGTGCCGTTCTTCTCCGTGGCCGGGTCGAGCTTCGTGGAGATGTTCGTCGGCGTCGGCGCCGCCCGGGTGCGCGATCTGTTCAGCGAGGCCCGGAAGCGGGCTCCCGCCATCGTGTTCGTCGACGAGATCGACGCCATAGGCGGCCGCCGTGGCGGGGCCGGGGTGATGGTCTCCAACGACGAGCGGGAGCAGACGCTCAACCAGCTCCTCTCCGAGATGGACGGCTTCGACCCGGCCACCGGCATCGTGGTCCTGGCCGCCACTAACCGACCGGAAGTGCTCGACCCGGCGCTTCTGCGCCCCGGGCGCTTCGACCGCCAGGTGATCATCCCGCTGCCCACCCTGGCGGAGCGGTCCGCCATCCTCGCCGTCCACTGCCGGGACAAGAGGCTGGCGGACGACGTGGACCTCGACGTCGTCGCTCGCGGCACTCCCGGGTTCTCCGGCGCCGACCTGGCGAACCTGGCCAACGAAGCGGCGATCTCGGCGGTGAGAGCCGGTCGCGACACGCTCAACGCCGCTGATTTCGACCAGGCCCGGGACCGGATCGTTCTCGGCCGACGAGAATCCTCCAACGTGCTGCTCCCCGAGGAGAAGTGCGCGGTAGCGGTGCACGAGGCGGGTCACGCCCTGGTCGCCGCCTTGAGCGCCCATGCCGATCCGGTGGCCAAGGTCACGATCCTCCCCGCCGGACAAGCCCTCGGAGCCACCCACCAACTGCCCGTCGTCGAACGCCATCTCTACAGCGAGCAGTACCTCTACGACGCGCTGGCCGTTCGCATGGCCGGCCGGGCCGCCGAGCTCGTGGAGCTGGGAGAGGGCTCGACCGGCGCGGCCAACGACCTGGCCCAGGCCACCGAGCTGGCCACGAAGATGGTCAGGGAGTTCGGTCTGTCACCGGCCGTCGGCCCCGTCGGCTACCCCCGGGGAGGGTCGGTGTACCTGGGCGCCGACAGCGCAGCCCTGTCGAGCCGGCCGTTCGCCGAGGCCACCCAGGCCGCCATCGACGAGGAGGTGGCCCGGCTGCTCCGCGACGCCGAGAAGCGGGCCATGAGCCTGCTGGAGAACCACCGGCGGGAGCTGCACGACCTGGTCGACCTGCTCCTCGACCAGGAGACCGTGGACGGCGCCCAGGTGTACGTCCTGGTCGGCATGGCTCCCCCCTCGGGGCCCAGCGGCGAGACCATGGCGCCCCACCGGCCCCCGGCACCGACCGGTTGATGGAACAGCTTCCGGGCTGGGTGCTGTCCTT
>JAKAXG010000711.1 GCA_021827225.1 Actinomycetes bacterium
ACGGGCGGCCCTCCCCGACCGGTCGACGCTGCTCCTCTACACCGACGGTCTGGTGGAGCTTTCCACCCGGGCCCTCGACCACCGCATCGAGGAGCTGCGCCAGCACGCCTCCCGGCTCGGCGGGGCCCCGCTCGACGAGTTCTGCGACTCGGTCCTGTCGTTTTCCCGGGCCACCGCCGACGACGTGGCCATTGTGGCCGTGCGGGGCCGCTCCACCCGTCCCGTCTGACCAGAGTCGGGACCATGGACCCTGGGCCGCCCCGAGCGGCGCCCGTAGCCTCCCGCCCAGGACCGCCCCGCTCCGGTACCGGAACCCGGAGCCAGGCGTCCGGATAAGAAGGAGGTTGCCATGGACCGGCTGAGCCCTCTTGATGCGGCCTTCATCGAGGCGGAGGACGAGGACCGCCACACGTCCATGGCCATCGGGTCCATCGCCGTGTTCGGGGGACCGGTCCCGACCTACGAGGAGTTCGTGGCCCACATCCGGGACCGGCTGCCGCTGGTACCCCGCTACCGCCAGAAGCTCCAGCCGATCCCGTGGCGGATCGGGCCGCCGGTCTGGGTGGACGACCCGGGCTTCGACATCCACTTCCACATCCGCCAGACCGCGGTCCCCGAACCCGGCGGCGACGCGGAGATGGCCCGTCTCATGTCCCGGGTCATGGCCCAGCGGCTGGACCGCGACCGGCCCCTGTGGGAGGACTGGATGGTGACCGGGCTGGCGGGCGACCGGTGGGCGCTCATCTCGAAGGTCCACCACTGCATGGTGGACGGGGTGTCCGGCACCGATCTGTACCGGGTGATGTTCGACTCCCCCGACGCCTCGGTGGGCGCACCCCCGGCCCCGGGATCCGTCCCGGGGCCGCTGCGCCTGGTCGCCGGGTCCGTCGGCGCCGGCCTCGGTCTGCCGGTGGATGCGGCGCGCGACGCGGCCGGGATGGTGGCCGATCCGGCCCGGGCGTGGCGGCAGATCACCAGGACCGCCCGCGCCACCTGGGCCGCCCGCTCCGCCCTTCCCCCGGCCCGCCGGTCCTCGCTCTCGGGGCCGGTCGGCCAGCAGCGCCACTACACCTGGGTGCAGGTCCCGCTGGAGGACATCAAGACCGTCCGGAGGGAGTTGGGCGGCACCGTCAACGACGTGGTGCTGGCGGCCATCACCGCCGGGTTCCGGACCATGCTGCTGGCCCGGGGGGAGATGCCGAGGCCGCACATGGTGCCGTCCCTCGTGCCGGTGTCGTTGCGGCCCCCGGGCGGCGAGGGCGTCTACGACAACGAGGTGTCCGCGATGATCGTGGACCTGCCCGTGCACGTGGCCGACCCGACCGAGCAGCTGACCGTCGTCCGCCAGGAGCTCCTGACCCTCAAGGTGCACGAGGAGGCGGCTCTGGGCGAGACGCTCGAGTCCCTGGCCCGGTTCGTCCCTTACGCAGCCTGGGCCGCTTTCGTCCACTTCGGGTTCCGCATCCCGCAGCGGGAGATCGTGACGGTGACCACCAACGTGCCCGGTCCCCGCCAGCGGCTGCATTTCCTGGACCGGCCCCTCCTCGAGATCATCCCCTACGTCCCGATCGCCTCTACCGTGCGGGTCGGCGTCGCCATCTTCAGCTACTGCGACCACGTCACCTTCGGGCTGACCGGTGACTACGACGCGACCCCCGACCTCGAGGTGCTGGCCGGGGGGATCGGCGACGGGCTGGCGACGTTGTTGAAAGCGGCCGGCGGGAGCTGACCGGGACCTTCGGGCCCGGTTGCCCCTCAATGGCGGGCCTCCTCCGGCCGATACCAACATGAGCGGAAGGAGGAGAGGCGAGATGGACCACGGCCGCACGCCCCCGGGTCACCGGGCCGGCGCCGCCACACGTTGAGCCTGTCCCTGCGTTTCGGCCGGGGCGAGGCCCCGGCGGCACCCCCCGAAGAGGCGTCTCCCGATCGGGCCGGGCCGAGCCCGGCGCCGTCCGCCGGGGCTCCGGGCGGCCACCGGGCGGACGAGCTGACCGGGCTCGAAGCCCGGCTGGCGTTCCGGGAGCGGGTGGAACGGATGGCCGACCGGCCATCCGCCGACGCCGGCGCCGTCCTGGTGCTCGACATCGACCGCTTCCGCGAGGTCGACGACCGGTACGGCCAGTTGGCCGGCGACCAGGTCCTGACCGCCACCGCGGCCCGGCTGGCCTCCGTGTGCCCGCCCGGCGCCGGCCTGTACCGAATCGCCGGCGACCAGTTCGCGGTCGTCCTGGACCGCGGCTTCGCCCCCGACGCCATCCCCCTGGCCCGCAGCGCGTTCGTGGCCGTGCAGGAGCCCGTGGCCGCCGCCGGGCAGGCCGTGCAGATCTCCGCTTCGATAGCCGTGGTGGTGGTCGAGGACCGGCACAGCGCCGACGAGGTGCTCCGTCAGGCGGGCACGACCGTGTTCGCCACCAAGGCGGCCGGCGGCCGGCAGATATACGCCTACAGCCCGGAGTTGGACGAGTGGGCCACCGCCCGCCGCCGGGAGATGGAGACCCTTCCCGCCGAGCTCGAGCAGCTGCGCACGGAGAACCAGATCCTGGCCGCCTCCGCCCTGGTGGACCCGGGCACGGGCCTGCCCAACGGCGCGGCCTTCGCCTCCGACCACGCCCAGGTGGACGCCCGGCGCCGGCGGGCCGGCGACCCCTACGCCGTGATCCTGATCGACCTCGACTGGTTCTACGACTACGGCCAGTCCATGGGCGTCGAGGCCGGGGACCGGGCCCTGGCGGCCATCGCCTCCCAGGTCGGCGCCTCCGCCCGCCCGGGGGACCGGGCCTACCGCTACGGCGACGACGAGCTGGCGGTGCTCCTGCCCGGCGCCTCCGCGTCCGAGGCGGTGGCCATGGCCGAGCGCATCCGCCTGGCGATACAGTCGCTGGCCATCACCCACCCGGCCAACCCGGC
>JAKAXG010000712.1 GCA_021827225.1 Actinomycetes bacterium
CGGCTACAAGCAGGCGGCCGAACTGCGGGAGCTGATCGCCACCGATCCCGACGCCAAGAAGGTGGTCGAGGTGGCCCGGGGCCTGGAGGGGATGCGCCGCCAGGACGGCATCCACGCCGCCGCCGTGGTGATCGCCGGCGCCCCTCTCACCGACAACCTTCCTATTCAGCGCAAACCGGAGCCGGGCGGGAAGCCCGAGGACTCGCCCATCGTCACCCAGTACGAAATGCACGGGGTGGAGGAGCTGGGCCTGCTGAAGATGGACTTCCTCGGCCTGCGCAACCTGTCGGTCATCGACCGGGCCCTCGTGCTGATCAGGGACACCACCGGCGACGACGTCGACATCGACAACGTGGCGCTCGACGACCCGCTCGTCTACGAGATGCTGCAGCGGGCCGAATCCATCGGCATCTTCCAGCTCGAGGGCGGCCCCATGCGGGCCCTCATGCGGGCCCTGGCCCCGGACAGCTTCGAGGACATCGCCGCCCTCAACGCCCTGTACCGGCCGGGACCGATGGCGGCCAACATGCACTACGACTACGCCGACCGCAAGAACGGCCGGAAGCCCATCACCTACCTGCACCCGGACCTGGAGGAGGTGCTGGCCGACACCCAGGGGCTCATGGTCTTCCAGGAGTCGATGATGCGGGTGGCCCAGAAGATCGCCGGCTACAGCCTCGAAGAGGCCGACAATCTGCGCAAGGCGGCGGGCAAGAAGATCCGCGAGGTGATGGCCAAGGAGCGGGAGAAGTTCATCGCCGGCTGCGAGCGCACCGGCTACGGCGCCAAGCTGGGCGAGCAGCTGTTCGACATCATCGAGCCGTTCGCCGACTACGCCTTCAACAAGTCCCACGCCTACGGCTACGCCCTGGTCGGCTACCAGACGGCCTGGCTGAAGGCCCACTACCCGGCCCAGTACCTGGCCGCCCTGCTCACCAGCGTCAAGGACGACAAGGACAAGACCGGCGTCTATCTGGCCGAGTGCCGGGCGCAGGGCATCGAGGTGCTCGTGCCCGACATCAACGTCTCTGCCTCCGACTTCACCGCCGCCCAGCTGGAGGACGACCACGGCAAGCAGCGCTGGGTCATCCCGTTCGGCCTGTCCGCCATCCGCAACGTCGGCGAAGCCCTGGTGGAGAAGGTGATCGCCGAGCGGGAGGCCAACGGTCCGTTCCTCGACTTCTACGACTTCTGCAACCGGGTCGACCCGATGGTCCTCAACAAGCGGACCGTGGAATCGCTGATCAAGGCCGGGGCGTTCGACAGCGTCGGCCATCCCCGCCAGGGGCTGTGCCTGGTGTTCGACCAGATCGTCGATCGCACCCTGGCCCGCCGGCGGGAGGCGGACCAGGGGGTGATGAGCCTCTTCGGCGATCCGGGCGGGGGAGAGGCCGTCTTCGACGACGCCCGCGTTGCCATCCCCGAGCAGGACTTCGACAAGACGTCCCGGCTGGCGTTCGAGAAGGAGATGCTCGGCCTGTACCTGTCGGACCACCCGCTCAAGGGGATCGAGGCGGCCCTGGCCCGCCACACCGACATCACCCTGGCCGATCTTCGCAACCAGGCCGGCCAGGACTCGCCCGGGGCGGAGGGTCGCGACGGGTTCCGGGGCCGAGACGGCGACGCCAAGTGGGTGGGCGGGGTGATCACCAACCTGGTCCGCAAGTACACCAAGCGGGGCGACCTCATGGCGACCTTCGTGCTGGAGGACCTGGACTCCTCGATGGAGGTCTGGGTGTTCCCGAAGACCATGACCGAGGTGGGCTACATGCTCGCCGACGACGCCGTGGTCTGCGTCAAGGGCCGGCTGGACATGCGCGACGAGCAGCCGAAGCTGATCTGCCTGGAGATCAAGAAGCCGGACTTCACCCCGAGCGGGGCCGAGCCACTGCACCTGTACCTGCCCCTGCACGCCCTGACCGACGCCCGGGTGGCCGACCTGAAGCGGCTGCTCCTCGAGCATCCGGGCTCGTCGCCGGTGCTCATGCACGTGGGGGAGAAGTGCATCCGCCTGGCGCCGACGTTCGGCGTGGACACGTCCAAGGGGCTGCTCGCCGAGCTGCGGGTCCTGCTCGGTCCGGCCTGCCTCGGGGCGGCGATGGCCCTGGTCTAGGAGACGTTGGAGATCATCCCCGATAACGGCGTAAACTGGCTCGTCAGACGACGTGGGTGAGGAGAGTTACCGCGGTATGACGTTGGAAGTCGACACGAAGGACTGCACCGCCCTTTCGGATGCCGAGCTGGCCGAAATGGCGGACATCGTCACCGACGGACCAGCCGGCTTCGATATCGGTCTACTGTCCAAGCAGCCTGAGGCCTGGGTTCTGATCACCCAGGTGCGCGACGCCGACAAGCTGGTCGGCTTCTCGTTCTGCACGCTGGAACGGATCGGCGGCACGCCGTGCCTGCTGTGGGGCCTGGCGTCGGTGAAGCGCAACTCCAAGCGCGACGCCGTGCTCAAGGCCATAATCGCCGCCCAGTTCCGCCGGGCCGTGCTGGCCTTCCCCGACGAGGACGTGCTCATCGGCACCCGCCTGATGGACGCCGGCGCCTTCACCGCCTTCAAGGGTCTCGAGGACATCTGCCCCCGGCCCGAGCACAAGCCGAGCGGCGAGGAGAGGGCCTGGGCCCGACGCCTGGCCAAGCGCTTCGGCGCCGAGGGGCGCATCGACGACCGCTCGTTCGTCGTCACCGGGGACGGCAACGCCGCCGGGGTGTTCGACTTCTCGGTGACCAAGCCCGAGACCATCGAGCCGGAGGTCGCCGCCCTCTTCGAGAGCCTCGATCACGACCGTCACGACTGCCTCATCGGCTTCGGCTGGGCCATGGCCGAGGACCTGGCCGGCAAGTACGCTCCCTGACCTCTCTCTTTCCCCGGCTTGACCGTCCCGCT
>JAKAXG010000713.1 GCA_021827225.1 Actinomycetes bacterium
CGCGGCGAGGGGTCTCCCGAACCTGCCCGGGTCCCCGCCCACCTCGTTCAGCGACACCAGCCGGTTGTAGCGGTAGAACGCCGTGTCCTCGGCCCCCTTGGCCATTACCGGGGCGCTCACCTGGGGAAACATCTGGGCGAACTCCGTCTCGGCGGCACCGGGTCGGTCCAGGATGAGCAGTTCGCCGATGAAGCCGAGCAGCTCCGGGTCGGCGTCGGGGTGGTCGCGTACGGCGGCGTCCACCGCCTCGCGCACCCGGACCACGTCAGCCTCGAGGCGGGGGCGGTCCGGCTGTATGTAGGTGCGGTACACCGGGAAGGAGGCGAGGATGGCATGCAGAGCGTCGCGCACCTCGCCCCGCGTCCGGTCCCGCTGGCTGCGGTGCCCGTCGCAGATGGTGTGGAGGAGCCGGGTCAGCCTCTCCACCTCCGGGGCCAGCTCCTCTCTCATTATCTGCTGCTTGGCCGCCCGCACCACCTCGGCGTAGTCGCCCGGCTCCCCGGTCATACCGGTGTAGGTGGAGGTGATCTGCTCCTCGCCGGCCGGGTCGACGAACACATTGGCGATCCTGGTGATGAAGTCGTAGCCGGTGGTGCCCTCCACCGGCCACGTGTCAGGCACCTGCTCGCCCTCTCCGAGGATCTTCTCCACCACGGTGTAGGAGGACGGGGCCAGCCGGCGGAGCCGCTGAAGGTAGCCCCCGGGGTCGCGCAGCCCGTCCACGTGATCGACGCGCAGCCCGCTGACCTGACCGTCGCGGATCAGGCGGCCGTAGATCTCGTGGGTGTCGGCGAAGACCTGCTCGTCCTCTACCCGCAGGCCGACGAGGGTTTCGATGTTGAAGAAGCGGCGGTAGTCGAGCTCTTCCCGGGCGGTGCGCCAGAAGGCCAGGCGGTAGTTCTGCCGGCGCAGCAGCCGGTCCAGGTCGTCGGGATCGGAGTTGACCCGTTCGACCTGCCGGTCGATGGCTCCGGCCACGCCGTCCTCGGTGCGACACAGCGCGGCCAGGCGGTCGGCCAGGCGCTCCTTCTCGTCGTGGCGCAGCCGGACGGTTAGCGGGTCGGTGGCTGTGGCGTGGGGGAGGGCGGCGAAGCCGGCCGCCAGCTCCGCCAGCAACTCGGAACCGGTCTCCCCGGCGGCCCGGGTCAGTATGTCGTCGATGGTCCTCGGGGACAGCGGCAGCTCGTGGTCGAAGTAGACCACGGAAAAAGAGCCGCCGTCGCGGCGCACCCGCACCTCGCCGGCATCGACGACCCGTCCGTAGCGGTCCCCGAGGACGGGCACGAGCACCGTGGGCTCGTGGCGGCTGCTGTCACCGCCGGGCCAGTCGATGTCGAAGTGGCCGGCGTAGAGGCTGGAAGGGCCGTTCTCCAGCACGTCCCACCACCACCGGTTGGCCCGCCCGTCGATGGCCATGTGATTCGGCACGATATCGACGGTCAGGCCGAGTGACCGCTCCTGCAGGGCGCGGCCCAGCCGCTCGAACCCGGCGTCACCGCCGAGCTGGGCGCTGAGCCGGGAGTGGTCCACCACGTCGTAGCCATGGGTGCTCCCCGGCGCCGCCTGGAGCAGCGGCGAGCAGTACAGGTCACTGACGCCCAGATCGTCGAGGTACGCGACGATGCCGGCGGCCCGGTCGAAGTCGAACCCGGCGCGCAGCTGGACGCGGTAGGTCGCGCGCCTCATCGTGCGCCGGCCGGCCGGGTCAGGACTTCTTGGTCGGCAGTGTCTCGCGCACCTTCTTCGAGATCGGCTCCTTCTTCGAGGCCCGGTCCAGCATCAGGGCCGTGCCGATGGCCAGCAGCCAGCTGTCCTTGGCGAGGGCCAGGCCCTGCTGGCTCGGCCGGATCCCATCCTCGGTCATCCCCGGCACCTTGAAGTACAGGCCCATGAGACCAGCCGAGAAGGCGCTGAGACCGGCGCCGGCCAGCCGGGGTCCGGTGAACGGGGCCAGGAGGGTGGCGCCGAGCGCCGTCTCGGCCACGCCGAGCATCCTGGTGAAGGTCTTGGGCTCCATGTTGGCGAGCTGCGGGTAGGCGGTGGACGCCATCCCGTGGATGCCCTTGTGCATCTCCTCGTCGTCAGCCTGCAGTTTGGCCAGGCCCGAATTCAGGATGAAAGCACCCGTCGCCAGACGTACCGGCACATGCCACAGCTTGAACTTCATCATCGCCTCCCAGATCCGGCGCCAATCTGCACTGGTGGTCTATACCCAGTCCCGGCCGCTTCGAACGGGATCACGGTCGGGGGAGCCGGAGGGGCGCCGTCGGGCGCCCGCCGACCGTAGCGTGGGGTTGCCCGCCAGCCGAAGGAGTCGCCGTGACCGCCAGTCCCTCCCCCGCCACCCTCGACGTGCCCACCACCTTCGATCTGCCCACCACCTTCGATCTGATAGTCATCGGGGCCGGACCCGTAGGTGAGAATGTCGCCGACCGGGCCCGGCGAGGGGGGCTGTCGGCCGCCGTCGTGGAGTCGGAGCTGGTCGGAGGGGAATGCTCCTACTGGGCGTGCATGCCGAGCAAGGCGCTGCTCCGGCCCGGACAGGCCCTCTCCGAGGCGGCCTCGGTGGCCGGATCCCGCCAGGCGGTGACCGGCGGCCTCGACGCCGCGGCGGTGATCGAGCGGCGGGACTCCTTCGCCAGCCACTGGGACGACGCCGGGCAGGTCGAGTGGCTCGACGGGGCCGGTATAACCCTGATCCGGGGTCATGGCCGGATCGACGGGGAGCGGCGGGTGGTGGTGGAGACGGCGTCGGGAACTGTGGCCCTGGAAGCCCGCCACGCGGTGGTGGTCGCGACCGGCTCCGACGCCGCGGTGCCGCCCATCCCCGGCCTGGACGGGGTGCGCCCGTGGACCAGCCGGGAGGCCACCAGCGCCCGGTCGGTCCCCT
>JAKAXG010000714.1 GCA_021827225.1 Actinomycetes bacterium
CCGTGGGGTCCCTCTCAGGCGGCCAGCGCCAGGCGGTGGCGGTGGCCCGGGCGGTCATGCAGAACGCCCGCCTGGTGATCATGGACGAGCCGACCGCGGCCCTCGGTGTGGCCCAGACCCGCATGGTGCTCGACCTCATCGCCACGCTCCGCGATCGGGGCATCGCCGTCCTGCTCATCTCCCACAACCTGAACGACGTCTTCGCCGTGGCCGACCGCCTGGCGGTGCTGTACCTGGGACGCATGGCCGCCCAGGGGCCGATCAGCCAGTTCGACACCCAGTCCGCGGTGCACGCCATCACCACCGGCAGCCGGGGAGGCCGGGACACGGACGACAACCGGGCCGAGATCGCCGGCCAAAAGGGAACAGCCTGAAATGTCCACCACCGAGAACCCGCCGTCGACCGCCGTAGCGGAAGAGGCCGCTCTGACCGGGGCCCCCGAGGCCACGGCGGAGAACATCGGCCAGTACTTCAGGGCGTGGGGCCTGAGGGTGAAGAACGGCGAGAGCGGGATGCTCCCGGTCATCGCCGGTCTCGTTCTCATCGTCATCATCTTCCAGACCCAGAGCTCGGTCTTCCTCTCGGCCGCCAACCTCACCAACCTGCTGGTGCAGGGCTCCACCTTCATCCTGCTCGGTATGGCCGAGGTCTTCGTGCTGCTCCTAGGTGAGATCGACCTGTCCATCGGCTACCTGGCCTCCATCGGGGCGGTGGTGACGGTGTCGATGTCGAGCCCGCCGGACAACCATCCGTGGTGGATAGCCATCCTCGCCGGGCTGGCCGCGTCGGCGGCCATCGGCCTGGTGCAGGGGGTGCTGATCACCCGGCTGAAGCTGCCGTCGTTCGTCGTCACCCTGGCCGGCCTGCTCGGCCTCGAGGGCCTGCTCATCTTCCTGGCCGACAGGTGGGGCGGCCAGAACGGCGGCGGGACCATCCGCATCACCAACAACATCGTCAACGATCTGGTCAACGGCAACCTGAGCGTGGTCGCCGGCTGGGTCATCATGGCCGCGGTGGTGGTGGCCTTCGCGGCGTTCTCCCTCGTCCGGGACCAGAGGCGGAGGGCCGCAGGCCTGGTGTCGGCCCCGCCGCTCCTGACGGTCCTGCGGATCCTCCTGGCCGCCGCCGCCGGCATCGCCCTGGTCGCCATCTGCAACACCAACCGGGGCCGGCTGATCGCCCTCCGGGGCGTCCCGTGGGTGGTGCCCATCGTGCTCGGGGTCCTCGCCCTCTGGACGGTGCTCCTCGGCCGGACCCGCTTCGGTCGCTACATCTACGCCATCGGCGGCAACGCCGAAGCCGCCCGGCGGGCCGGTATCAACCTGGGCCGGATCCGCCTGGCGGCGTTCGGTCTGACCGGTTTGACCGCCGGCATCGGCGGGGTCATCTACGCCTCCCGGCTGGGATCGATCTCCAACAACGTGAACGGCGGCCAGCTCGTGCTCTACGCCGTCGCCGCCGCCGTCATCGGCGGCACCAGCCTCTTCGGCGGCCGGGGCAAGATGATCCACGCGGTGGTGGGCGGCCTGGTGATCGCCACCATCTACAACGGTATGGGCCTGATCGGCCTCAGCGCCGACGCCCAGTACATGGTCACCGCGCTCGTTCTCCTGGCTGCGGTCACCGTGGACGCGCTGGCCCGGCGCAGCTCGACCAGGACCTGACCCCCCGACGGCTACGGCCGGGGGCAACGGCGCCCCCGGCCGTCGGCCATCATCGTCAGCAAATGAATCCCTCCTTACGGCCGTTTTTGCCCATCAAAGCCCAGGCCGGAATCCTGTGCGCTTACTGAAATAACGGCTTAGGGTCCTTCGCCCCTAGGGATAAGTACCGATCCGGCATCACGATGATGCGCACCGTTCCGAACTCGGACGGATTCGTATCAATAGTGACACGCCCATGGGCGCCTTAGAGGAGGAGGGACGGCGTGCGGAACCGAAAACTGAGCGCGGTTGGAGGATTATCACTTGCGGTGACGGTGAGCCTCCTCGGCGCGGCCTGCTCGTCGTCGAGCAAGTCCACCACGGCTACGACCACACCATCGGGCACGGCGCAGCCGTCCACGGCGGTACCCAATGTGACGGTGAACTCGTTCGACAACAGCTTTTCGACGATGTCGCAGTTCAAGGGCCTGACCGCCGCCGGGAAGGGACTCGTAGGTGTCATCTTACCTGACACCACTTCATCCACCCGCTACGTGCAGTTCGACGCCCCGTACCTGGCCAAGGCGTTCCAGACCGCCGGATACGCGTCCAACCAGTACAAGATCGACAACGCCCAGGGATCGGACGCCACAGAGCTGGCCGATGCCCAGGCGGACATCTCCCTCGGGGCCACGGTGCTGGTCTTCGACCCGCTCGACAGCACCGTGGGATCGCAGGTCCAGTCCTACGCCGCCTCGCACGGGGTGAAGGTGATCAGCTACGACCGGGCCACCTTCACCGGAACTGACACTTATTATGTCAGCTTCGACAACTTCAAGGTGGGCCAGGACATCGGCAACGGGTTCGTCTCCTGCGTCAGTGCGTGGGGCGTCGCCAAGCCGCAGGTGTTCGAGCTGTCCGGCGGTGAGGACACCGACCCCAACGCGGTGTCGTTCGCCGAGGGTTACAACTCGGTGATCTGGGGCAAGCAGTCGACGCCGCTCAGCGCCGGCACCACCAACAGCAAGGGCTGGACCCTGGTGGGCGAGCAGATCACGCCCGGCTGGGTGAACGCCACCGGTGCGACGATCTTCCAGCAGCAGTACACCGCCCACCCGAACATCAACGCCACCGTGGAGGCCAATGACGGCCTGGCCAACGTGGTCATCACGGTCCTCAAGACCGCCGGCGTGGGACCGAAGAAGATCCCCACCACCGGGCAGGACGCCACGCTGCAGGGG
>JAKAXG010000042.1 GCA_021827225.1 Actinomycetes bacterium
GGTGGCGTCGCAGACGGTGACGGTCAGTGGCATGGCCCACCGGTTCATCCAGGTGCACCAGCTGGACAAGGTGAAGGTGGCGGCGTCGATCTGCCGGGGCACCAACCGGGCCATCGTCTTCGCCCGCACCAAGCGCGGCGCCGACCGGCTGACCGAGGCACTGCGCAAGGAGGGCGTTGACGCCCGGGCCATCCACGGCGACCTGCGTCAGCAGATCCGGGAGCGGGCGTTGAAGGCGTTCTCCGAGGGTCGGCTCAAGGTGCTGGTGGCCACCGACGTGGCGGCCCGGGGGCTGGATGTGGAGGACGTGGACGTGGTCATCCACTACGACCCCCCCGAGGACCACAAGGCGTACCTGCACCGCTCCGGCCGCACCGCCCGTGCCGGCCGGGAAGGTCTGGTGGTGACCCTCGTCCTCTGGAACGAGCAGATGGACGTGGAGCGCATCCAGAAGCGCCTCGGCCTGTCGGCGCCGATCATCGAGATGTTCTCCAACGACCCCCGGCTGGCCCATCTGAGCAGCTGGGACCCCGCCGCCCTGCCGGCCGTCTGAGCACCTGGCCCCGCTGGTGCGCCAGGCGCTGGAGGTCCTCGGATTCCTCGCGGGCGTCGCCGCGGTGGCGGCCACGGTCCTGTCCGCCATCCGGGCGGTGGTGCTGCCCCGGGCCAGCCAGAACCTCATCCCCCGGATAACCGTCGCCGCGGTGCGCTCGACGTTCCGGGCCCGGGCCCGGCGGCTGGACTCCTACTCCGAGCGGGACCGGATCATGGCCATGCTGGCCCCGGTGGCGCTGATCGCCATGCTGCTCAGCTGGCTGGTGATCGTGTTCCTCGCCTACGCCCTGATGATGTTCTGCCTGACCGGCCGGTCAGCCACCGCCTCGCTGCAGCTGTCCGGGTCGTCGATCGTCACCTTGGGCACGACCAGCGACAGCGGTCTCTGGCCGTCGCTGCTCAGCTACTCCGAAGCCGCCCTGGGGCTGCTCATCGTGGCCCTCTTCATCACCTACTTCCCGAGCATCTACAGCGCCTTCACCCGCCGCGAGACCGGGGTCACGCTGCTTCAGGTCCGGGCCGGCGACCCGCCGCGGGCCACCACGATGCTGATCCGCTATCACCGCATCGAGGAGCGGCGCTACCAACTGACCGACCTGTGGCGGCAGTGGGAGATGTGGTTCGCCGACATCGAGGAGTCGCACACCACCTTCCCGATCCTCGTGTTCTTCCGCTCACC
The DNA here is from genome assembly GCA_021827225.1 of Actinomycetes bacterium. Next base: position 1,235 of record JAKAXG010000042.1, read on the forward strand.
GCAGCCGGAACGGTCCTGGGTCACCGCCGCCGGCGCCCTCCTCGACGCCGCCGCCTTCTGGCTGGCGTGCGTGGCCGAGCATCCCGTCGACCCCGACGCCCAGCTCTGCGTGCGGGCCGGTTTCCTGTCCCTGCGCCGGGTGGCCGACGCGTTCGATCTGCCCTACGACCCCGACCCCCGCCCGGGGGACCCCATCACCATCTCCCGCGCCGAGTGGGACCAGGCCATGGCCGAGATGGAGGCCGCCGGGGTGCCGCTCGTCGCCGACCGGGAGCAGGCCTGGGCCGACTGGCGGGGATGGCGGGTCAACTACGACCCGGTGCTGCTGCGCCTGGCCCGGCTGGTCGAGGCGCCGCCGGCGCCGTGGATCAGCGACCGCTCTCCGGTGGCGGCGCGACCCGCCGGGGCCCCGGCCCGTGCCGCCCGAAGACCCACCGCACCACGGCGATGGAGATCCCGATGACGGCCAGGACCACCAGGATCCCCCACAGGTCCGAGGCGTCGTTGTGCGGTCCCACGATGTTGGCCGTGGCGTTGGGCCCGTTTCCCACGATCGTGATGACCGCGCCGGGACCGTTCGGGTTGGCCAGGGTCGTCGGTGTGACAGTGCTCACCGGATGGCCGTCCGAGGTCACCTGGAAGGAAAAATGCACAGCCCCATTCTCCCAGACCCTCCCTGCTCTACGGGCGTCGGCGGCGATGACGCGGGGGCGAACCCCGGACGCGGGTAGCCTTCAACGTCGTGTCCGACGCCTGGATGATCGAGCCCTCCGGACCCCTTCGCGGGGAGGTCCAGGTGCGGGGGTCGAAGAACGCGGTGACCAAGCACATGGTGGCTGCCCTCCTCGGTGAGGGTCCGAGCACCATCTCCAACGTCCCCGAGGTGGGCGACGTCGACATCACCGCCGGGATCCTGACCGCCGTGGGGGCGGAGGTCGAGCGCGACGGCGACTCCATCACGGTGGTGCCTCCGATCGCCGCCATGCCGTCGGTGCCGCTGCGCTTCAGCGGCCTCAACCGCATCCCGGTCCTGCTCCTCGGGCCCCTACTGCACCTGACCGGGGAGGCGTTCGTGCCCCGGGTCGGCGGAGACCAGCTGGGCGGCCGCCCCGTCGACTTCCACGTGGAGATGCTCCGCTCCCTCGGAGCCGAGGTGGACGTCACCCCCGACGGGATCGCCGCCCGCTGCAAGCGTCTCACCGGGGCCATCATCGAGCTGCCGTACCCCAGCGTCGGGGCCACCGAGTCGGCCCTGCTGTCGGCGGCCATGGCCGACGGCAAGACCGTCATCCGCAACGCCGCCACCGAGCCCGAGGTCCTGGAGCTGGCCCTGTTCCTCCAGCGCATGGGGGCCCGCATCGAGCTGCAACCGGACCGCCGCATCATCATCGAAGGGGTGCCGCACCTGCGCGGCGCCCGCACCCGCCTCCAGGGGGACCGCAACGAGGCCTTCAGCTATCTGGTCGCCGGCCTGATCACCGGCGGGGAGGTGCGGGTGGTGGGGTGCCGGCAGGACCGGCTGGTCACCGCTATCACCACGCTCATGCGCATGGGCGCCTCGGTGGTGGTCGACGAGGTGGCCATGACGGCGTCCGCTCCCAACGGGCTGCGGGCGGCGGCCGTGCAGACCGACGTGCACCCGGGTTTCATGACCGACTGGCAGACCCCGCTGATGGTGCTGTTCACCCAGGCGGAGGGCATGTCGGTGCTCCACGAGACGGTCTACGAGGACCGCTTCGTCTACGTCCCGGCCCTGCAGAAGATGGGCGGGGAGATCGAGCTGTTCTCCACCTGCCTGGGCGGGTCGGCGTGCCGGTTCCACGAGAGCAGCTATCTGCACTCCGCCGTGGTACGCGGGGTGTCCAAGCTGCGCGGCGCCGAGGTGGAGATCCCCGACGTGCGGGCCGGGTTCTCGAGCGTGATCGCCGCCGCCGCCGCCGAGGGGCCGTCGGTGCTGCGCGGCGTGCACCACCTGGAGCGGGGCTACCACCGGCCCGCCGACCAGCTGCGCTCGCTGGGCCTGGACCTGCGCACCACCTGAGCCCCGCCTTGTCAGCGCTGTACACCTTCGACGGCTCCGCCTACCTGCCCGGACCCCTGTGTGTGGGCCCGTGGTCGCCCGACGCCCAGCACGGCGGCCCGGTATCGGCGCTCCTCGCCGGCGCCGTCGAGTCGGCGGTGGACCCCCGGTTCGAGTCCGTGCCGGTGCAGACGGTGCGGGTGACGGTGGAGCTGCTGCGCCCGGTCCCGCTGTCGCCGCTCACGCTGAGCTCGGCGGTGGTGCGCCCGGGCCGCAACGTGCAGCTGGTCGAGGCCACCATGCACTCCGGCGAGGTGGAGGTGGCCCGGGCCCGGGGACTGCGGATCCGGCGCAGTTCCATGGACGTCCCGGTGGAGAGAGCGGCGCCGCCGGCGCCGGTCCCGTCCTCGGAGCCGACCGACTCCTCCGTCGCCCGGCGCACCGCTTTCGCCGAGGCCGTCGACCTGCGGTTCGTGAAGGGCAGCTGGGACGAGGCGGGCCCGGTGATCATGTGGAGCCGGCTGCTGGTGCCGGTGGTGGAGGGCTTCGAGCCGTCTCCGCTCCAACGGGCCACCGCCGCCGCCGACTTCGGCAACGGGGTGAGCCGGGTGCTGGAATTCGACCACCACACGTTCATCAACCCGGATCTGACGGTCGCTCTCTGCCGGGTCCCCGACGGTGAGTGGATCGGCTTCGACGTGGTGTCCCGGCTGTCCACCGACGGGTTCGGGCAGGCTGAGAGCGCGATCTTCGACCCTTTCGGACCGGTCGGCCGGTCTGTCCAATCGCTCCTGGTTTCCGAGCGTTAAGGCCGGGTCGACCCGGGCGGGGCTCTATGCTGCGCGGCCTAATGGGTGTGGTGGACCGGATCATGGTGCACGCCGACCGGCTGACGGCTACGGAGCGCAAGATCGCCGCGGTGCTGGCCGACGAGCCGCAGACCATCGCGTTCGGGACGGTCGCGCAGGTCGCGCAGCGGGCCGGGACCAGCGGGCCGTCGGTGGTCCGGCTGGCCACCAAGCTCGGCTACGAGGGCTTCGTGGGGCTCCAGGCCGACGTGCAGGCTGAGCTGGCTCTCCGCCTGGGACCGGCCCGGGACCGGATCCGCCAGCACATGCCCGACGACCTGGTGGGACGCATACAGGCCGGCGAGCTGGACAACGTCTCCTCCACCTTCCACAACCTCAGCCGCGCCGCGGTGGAGCGGGCCGCCCAGGTGCTGGCCGACCCCGACCGACGGGTCTGGATCTACCCTGGCGAGCTGACCGCGCCCATCGGCACCGTCCTGGCCACCCTGCTCGGCCAGCTACGGCCGGGGGTGACCCTGCTCACCGGGTCGGAGCTGGCCATCGGCCGGTCCATCGCCGACCTGTCGGCCAGTGACGTGGTGGTCGCCATCGACATCCACCGCTACGAGCGGTCACTGGTTTCGGCGGTGGGGTGGGCGGCGGGGCGGGGGGCCGACGTGCTGGCCATCACCGACGGGCCGCTCTCGCCGCTCGCCGGACCGGCCCGAGAGACGTTCTTCTTCTCGGCCCGCGGCGTGGGGCCGTTCGACAGCATGGTCGGAGGGGTGGCCCTGGCCAACGTCATCGTCGGGGCGGTGGCGGCCCGCATCCAGGAGAGCGCCACTCCCCGGCTGGACGCCATAGAGGCGGCGTGGACGTCGTGGTCGGCGCTGGTGGCCGAGCCGGGAGGAGCCCTGCCACCGCTGGACACGGTCCCACCCCCCTCCGCCCGGACCGGTGACTCGGACGGGGCGGGGCCGGACCCCCGGTCCGCCTCTCTGGGCTAGAGCCGACCCCGGACCGCGGCGTCGGGGTCAGTCCCCCGCCACGATCCCGGCCAGCCTGCGCAGGGTGAGTCCGGCCACGGCCAGCGGGTCGGATCCGGCCGGGGACCGCCCGCCGATGGCCGACGCCCGCTGGAGTGCCGGCCGGTGCGACTCCACCCAGCGAGCCACGGCCGCGCCGGGGTGCTCCGCCGTACCGTCTCCCAGGGAGGCGACCACCGCCCGGCCCCGCCAGTCGGCGAGGTCGTCGAGAACGGCCCGGGCCTGCCAGACCCGGACCCGGCCCGGCGGCGGGGAGCTCTCGAGCGCAGCGCGCACGTCGGCGGCCAGGCGGTCCAGCCCGGCCGCCCGGTCCAGCGCCTGGAGGGCCTCGAGGACGTCACCCACGGGACGGCCGATGGTGCGGGCGAGCATCCCGGCCGAGACGACCGCCACCCGGCGACGGGCGGACAGGAACCGCTCCCGGGTCTGCTCCGGGACGTCCAGGTCGGACCAGTCGGTGCCGCCGGCGCCGGCCTCCGGCTCCCCGGCGACGACCCCCGGAAGGGTGCCGCTCTCCGACGCCGCCGCCAGCTCCTCGTCCCTCTCGGCCACCCGCCCGGCGTCGAAGCGGGACACCGAGCGCAGGTAGGCGCGGACCAGGTCTCCCACGGCGGCGGCCACCGACTGGTGCAGGGCCGCCTCCGCCGGGGCGGACAGGCCTGATGCGGGATCGGCCGCCATGTCCTCCAGCTCGCTCCACAGCTGCCCGGCGCCGGCGACCCGCCGGGCGACCCAGAAGGCCGTGGCCACGTCGGCCAGGTCCCGGCCCAGCTCGGCGGCCAGGTCGTGGGCCCACACGATCCCCATCTGATCGACGATCTCGCCGGCCACGTCGGTGGCGGCCAGCTGCGGGTACAGGCGGTGCTCGGGCACCAGGTCCCCGAAGGCGTCGCGCACCGGAGTGGGGAAGTAGGGCAGCACGCTGTCGAGGAACAGCGGGTCCCGGGCCCGCCCGGAGGCCTCGATGGCGCCGACCAGGTCAGCTTTGGCGTAGGCCAGGATGGTGGCCAGCTCGGGGCGGATGAGCCCGGCGCCGGCCGCCCGGCGGACCCGGAACTCCTCGCCGTCGGGCAGCACCTCCACCCCCCGGTCGAAGCGCCCGGCCGCGTGCAGGTCGTCCACCAGCGCCTCGTAGGCGTCGAGTTCCTTCTCGCTGCGGGTGGCGGCCCGGTTGAGCGCCGCCACGCTGTGGTCCACCTGGCGCAGGACCCCGTCGGCCACCTCCTCCTCCGAGCGGGCCAGGAACCGGTCGCGCTCGGCGGGATCCAGCCGTCCCTTCTCCACGGCCAGGGCGAGAAGGATCTTCAGGTTGACCTCCCGGTCGGAGGTGGCCACGCCGGCGGCGTTGTCGATGAAGTCGGCGTTGATGCGCCCACCCCGCCGGCTGTAGCGGATGCGGGCCCGCTGGGTTATGCCCAGGTTGGCGCCTTCGGCCACCACCCGGGCCCGGATCCGGTCGGAGGTGATGCGGACCCCGTCGTTGGCGTGGTCGCCCACGTCGGTGTCGGGCTCCCCCACCGCCTTGATGAAGGTGCCGATCCCGCCGAACCAGAGCAGGTCCACCGGGGCCGACAGGATGGCCGAGACCAGTTGCGGGGGGCTCATCGATGCTTCCCCCACCCCGAGGACGGCCCGGGCCTCGGGCGACAGCGGGACCTCCCGGGCGTCGCGCGGCCATACCCCCCCGCCGGCCGAGATGGCCTCGCCGGCGTAGTCCGCCCAGCTGGACCGCTCCAGACCGAACAGCCGCTGACGCTCCTCGAAGGACCGGTCGGGGTCGGGATCGGGGTCGAGAAAGATGTGGCGGTGATCGAAGGCGGCGACCAGCCGGATGGCCCGGCTGCGCAACATGCCGTTGCCGAACACGTCGCCGGACATGTCACCGACGCCCACCACCTTGATCGGGTCGGTGGCCACGTCGATGCCCAGCTCCCGGAAGTGGCGGCGGACCGCCACCCAGGCGCCGCGGGCGGTGATGCCCATGGCCTTGTGGTCGTAGCCCCGGGACCCGCCCGACGCGAAGGCGTCACCGAGCCAGAATCCGGTCCGCTCGCTGATCGAGTTGGCCAGGTCGCTGAAGGTGGCGGTCCCCTTGTCGGCGGCCACCACCAGGTACGGGTCGGGGCCGTCCCAGGCCACCACCCGCTCCGGGGTGACCACCTTCCCGGACTCGATGTTGTCGGTCACCTCCAAAAGGGCGGCGACGAACAGCTCGTAGGCCTGTCTCACCTGCTCCGGCGACGGTCGGGCCTTGGCCAGGGCCGCCCCGGGCAGCGTGGACGGCTGGCGCACCACGAAGCCGCCCTTGGCGCCAGTGGGGACGATGATGGCGTTCTTCTTCACCTGGGCGAACGCCAGGTCCAGGACCTCCGTCCGGAAGTCCGCCGGCCGCTCGCTCCAGCGCAGGCCGCCGCGGGCCACCAGCCCGGCCCTCAGGTGGATGCCTTCCACCGCCGGCCCGTGTACGAAGGTGTCGACATAGGGCCGGGGCGGGCCCAGTTCCGGGACGGCGGTGCTGTCGAGCTTGAGCACCAGAGGCGACAGCCGACCGCCGGCGGGCCGACCGGTGTCGGCGTATCCGGCGCTGAAGTAGTTGGTCCGCCAGGTGGCGTCGACCAGCCCCAGCAGCGCCCGCAGCACCCGGAACGCCTCCAGCCGGTCGACCAGGTCGAGCTGCCCCAGGCACAGGGCCCGCTCCGGCCCGCCCCGGACCGGTTCGGAACCGCCGTCGGGTGGCGGGCCGGCCGGCAGGGCCGCCGGGTCGAACCTGGCCTGGAAGTAGCCGACGAGCGCCCGGGCGGCGTCGGGGTGAGCGGCGAGCGGATCGGTCAGGTCGTCCCACGACAGATCGGCGGCCACCTGGTGCCAGTACCGGAGATAGGCCCGCAGTACCGTCACCTGGCGCCAGTCCAGAGCCGCCGAGGTGACCAGGCGGTTCAACGAGTCGACGTCGGCTTCACCGGTCGCCGACGCCTCGACGGCCTCCACCAGGCGGGCGCCGTGGTGCTCGGGCACGAACCGCAACGCCTCCGGGCCGAAGGGGGAATCGACCCGGATGCCGATGTCGTCTATGTGCAGCTCCGCCTGGGGGTCGGTCGGATCGGCCAGGCGGAACGGGATCGCTTCCACCACCACCAGACCGAAGCTCTCCAGCAGCGGCAGGGTCCTCGTCAGCTCGATCCCGTCCCGGCCGAACCGGCGCAGCCGGAACGTGCACAGCTCGTCGGGCGCCGGCGCCACCAGCAGCCGGTGGGTGCGACCCATCATCGGCCGGTCGCCGGCCGGGCCGCCCACCGGCCCCTCACCAGCGTCGGGCATCTGGAGCAGGGCTGCCACCTCCGCGGCGTCGCGGGCGGCCTGGACGGGACCGGTCTGCTGGCGGTAGCCGGCGGGCAACCCCCGCAGGAAGCTGTCGAGAAGGGGGGCGGGGAGGGCTCCCGACAGGTTCCTCACCTCGTCGTCCCAGGCCGAGTCGTCCAATGGGATCACCCCGGCAGCTTCGCGCACACCGGCGGGCCCTCTCGGGGACTGGCTCAAATCCCCAGTTCGGGGCCGGGCGGCCGGGAGCCGAGGCCCGGCTGCAGGGCGCGGGAGAGTCGGGCCTCCCGGACCCACGCCAGATCGAAGCCGTCGCCGACCACCCGCACCGCCGACAGCGACGGGGCCCGGCCTTCGGCGGCCAGCCGGGCCAGGCCTCGACGCACCGTCCCCGCGGTGAGGCCGCTGCCCCGCCCGTAGAGGATCACGGCGTCGGCCTGCCCGGCCGCGTCGACCAACTTGTTGAACACCGACTGCGGTGAGGGAGGCCGGCCCCGGTCGGCCAGGGACATGAACGACTTGACCTCGACGCCGGCCCCGCACACGTCCAGATCCGGGCGACGACCGACCCCCGGGAGCTCCGCCAAGGACCGGACCCGGTGACCGTCGGCGGCCAGCAACTGCGCCGCCCCGAACTCCTCGTGACTGAGACGGCGGGGCCGCTCGTCCAGGCTGCCGGCCGACCCCGGAAGATGCCCGGCCGGGCAACCCGGCCAATCCCCGCCGGCGACGGCCGGCACCCACAGCCCGGGGCGGCCGCCGACGACGCCCGACCCTGCACCGGGCGACAGCGGACCTGATCTGACAACGCTCATGACAGTGGCGTGGTCGGCTCGCCGTCTGCGGGCACGACCGCGCTGGCCCGGTCGTCCCGGTATTGCAGGTCGTGCACCAGGAGCGCGGCGATTCCGCCTCGCTGCAGCGCCTCGGACACCACTCTCAGGAGCGCCGTCTCGGGGGCGTCGGCCGGTCGGACACCGTTGCCGACCCGGCAGGACAGCGCCCAGCGGTACCGGCCGAACATCAGCTCTCCGTCGTCGATGTAGGGGTGGGCGTGCAACTCGGCGTGTACTTCCCCCTCGTCGAGCGACCAGCGGTCCGGCACCTCGCCGGGGCGCAGCCTGAACGGGATGAGGCGGCCGATGCGCTCCACCACCGACTCGATCGGCGGATCCAGGTCGATGAAAAGGTCGACGGACCGGGACATTGGGTTTCTCCTCTCGCTGGGGCCGGGGCCCTCCGGATCTGCGGCCGGCGACACGCCGGCGATCGGGGCCGCCCCGGGGGCGAGCGAGCGGAGCTTTGCTCCTCGCGCCAATCCTGGCACGGGGGTGGGACCGTTTCAAGGGTCAGCCCGCGACGCTCACCGGTTCGCCGCCGGGCGGGGGCGGAGAACCACTTTTCAGCGCTTGTCAAAGCCGAACCTGGCGTGACGGTAAGGTTGGCCCACCATCGTCACGGAGGCGTGTCCGCGTTGACAGACCAGCTCGGCGGGGCGCGCCTGTTCCCGATCGTACCCATCAGCCGCCGCCGCTCCCCGTGGGTGACCGGTGCCGCCGTGGCAGTCGCTGGCCTCGACGCCGAGACGGCCAGCGCCATCCGGGCACCGGGTGGGGGGGCCACCTCCCCCGGGCAGCTCTGCAGGCTGACGGGGCCCTACGCGCCGGCCGTCCAGCCGGCGCACGACCGGTCGAGAGGCTGACCACGGCCGGCACCGCCGCCATCCGCCGGGCCGAGCCGGTCATGGGTACCGTGGTGTCGTTCGACGTCCGACCCGGCGGGGCGGCACGGGACCGGGTGTACCTGGCGCTGGCGGAGGCCCGGGCCGTGCTGCACCGGATCGACGCCGTGTTCAGCACCTGGAAGTCCGACAGCCCTCTGAGCCGGCTGCGGCGGGGAGAGATCGCCCTGGCGGACGCCCCGCCCGAGGTAGCCGAGGTGCTGCAGCGGTGCAGCCTGGCCCGTGACTGGTCGGGGGGCTGGTTCGACCCGTGGGCCATGCCCGGCGGCGTCGATCCCACCGGGCTGGTCAAGGGATGGGCCGCCGGCCGGGCCCTGCAGGTCGTGGTGGACGCCGGCGTCGGCGCCGCCATGGTCAGCGCCGGCGGCGACGTGGCCCTCTTCGGGGAGCCGGAACCGGGGCGGAGGTGGAGAATCGGCATCCAGAACCCCTTCGACCGGGGCAGCGTGGTGGCCGTCGCCGAACCGGCCTCGGCCATCGCCACGTCCGGCTCCTACGAACGGGGCCTCCACGTCATCGACCCCCACACCGGCCGGCCGGTGTCGGCCGTCGCCTCGGCGACGGTCACCGGACCCGACATCGACCTGGCCGACGCCCTGGCCACCGCCCTCCTCGCCGGCGGCACCGAGGCGCTCGCCCACATCCCGGCCCTCGAGGGCTACGAAGCGCTGCTGATCGGCCACGACGGCTCGTTCGAGCGGACCCCCGGCTTCCCGGAGGCCGACCGAGAGTGACCCCCCGGCCCGGTGGCGGCGGTCAGTCCGGCATGAGGCCGGCGGCGACCGCCGCCGCCATCTCGCCCACCGCCGCCAGGTCCTCGCTGGCCGGCGTCCCGGTCACGACCACCGGGGCCTGCGCGGCCTTCCAGCCGAGCCCGGCGGTAATTGCGTCGACCGCGCGCAGCGCCCCGGTGGCGTCCCCACCGGCGTGCAGCCACAGCCCGTACGGTCGGCCCCGGGTCGCGGTCAGGCACGGGTAGTAGACGGTGTCGAAGAAGTGCTTGAGCGCACCGGAGATGTATCCGATGTTGACCGGGCTGCCGAGCAGATAGCCGTCCGCCTCCAACGCCTCCACCGCCGAGGTCACCAGGGCCGGCCGGGGGACCACCTCCACCCCGCTGATCAACGGATCCCGGGCCCCTTTCAGGGCGGCGGCGAGCAGAGCCTCGGTGGCGGGAGACACGGTGTGGTGCACCACCAGCAGCCGGGCCACGGGCGTCGGTTAGCGGGTCACGGCGCTGTCGGCCGCCCCCGCGTAGATCTCGCAGGCACGCCAGCAGTACCAGGCCGCCACCGATCGGTAGGGCCGCAGATGGTCGCCGAGCGGACCGAGCTGGCGGGGGGTGGGCATCGGAACCCCCCAGGCCAGGCCGTACCCCCGCCGGACGCCCAGGTCCCCGGTCGGCCACACGTCGAGCCGGCGGAGCTGGAAGAGCAGGAACATCTGCGCCGTCCACTCACCGATGCCCCGCACGGTGGACAGCCGGGCGATGACCTCCTCGTCCGACTCCCGGGCCAGACCGCGGGGGTCGAGAACGACGGTGCCGTCCAGCACCTTGGCCGCCAGGTCCCGCAGGGAGGCGGCCTTGTTGGCCGACAGGCCGGCGCCCCGCAGGGTCTCCGGGGGCAGGGCCAGGAGCCGCTCCGGCTCCACGACCCCCTCCAGGGCGTCGATGAGCCGGCCGTGGATGGCGGCGGCCGCCGCCCCGGCCAGCTGCTGGTACAGGATCGACCGGACCAGCGCCGCGAAGTGGGTGTCGAACGGCTTGCGCAGGCGGATGGGGCCGGCCGCCTCGACCAGCGTGGCCACGACCGGGTCGCGCGACGCCAGCTCGGCGGCGGCCGCGGCGTGGCTGACCCGGGGCCGGGCCGTCACCGGCCGGACCCGGGGAGGTGCTGGGACATGGCGCAGACCCTACGCCAGCTTGCCGAGGGCGGCGCTGAGCGTGGAGGTGAAGCCGCCCGGGACGGCGGCCGCCGGAGGGACGCTGTCGACCCAAAGCAGGGCCAGGACCGTCTGGCCGTCCAGCACCACGGCGACCTGCAGGCGCAGCGGCGAGCCGGAGTAGGTGAAATCACCCGACCACACCTGGTCGGCCACGCCGACCGGCGGGATGGTGCCCGGGGTGAGAGGGACGCTCACGGGGGACCCGCCGAAGGCGAAGTCGAAAGCCGGGCACGCCCCCACGGCGGCGACCACGTCCTGGTAGACCGCCCCGGCTTCGGAGCCGGGGTAGGACGCAGCCAACTCGACGATGGTGGGTACGGCGTGCGGGTCGGGCCCGAGGAGGGCGGTGGCGGCCCGGCCGGCCTGGCGGGCCGACGGCTGCAGGCCGGCCAGGCATGGAGCCGAGTCCAGGACGGCCGCCGCCTGGCCGGCGTCGGCCCGATAGTGGCCGCCCATCTCGGCCGGCGTGATCATGCCGGAGGCCAGGGCGGCGGAGCCGGGGACCGGGCCCGAAGGCAGGGAGGTGGCCGGTGCCGAACCCGCCGCCGGCGAGGAGGCGCTCCGGCCGGCCGCGTCGGTGTGACCGGCCGGGCTCCGGTGGGTGACGGCCCCGGCGGCGCCGGCCGCCAGCAGGGCCACGCAGGCGGCGCGCAGCCATCGATCAAGGCCCCACATGGCGCCTTGACGGTAGCGGGGCGGGTACCCGGCCGGCACGCGTTACCTCTCGACCCCCCGTAGGGTCATACCTGGGTGAATCCCCCGAACGGCCCCACGGTGGGTAGTTCATCGTCGTCACGCCCCCTAGAGACGAGGTCCCTTGAGTACTGCTGAGACCCTGCTTGACCCGCCCGAGCCCGTATCCGGTACCGGAGGACCGGTCGACGCCCTGGAGGACCGAAAGACCTGGGGCCAGCAGATCACGCTGACCATCTTCCTCGTCCTGCCATTCGCCGCCCTGGTCACCGCGGTGCCCCTGGCCTGGGGCTGGGGCCTCACCTGGCGTGACGTGGTGATCGCCACGGTCATGTACGCGGTGTCGGGCATGGGGGTCACCGTCGGCTTCCACCGCTACCTGACCCACCGCAGCTTCCGGGCCCGCCGGCCCGTCCGCATCGCCCTGGCCATCGCCGGCAGCCTGGCCCTGGAGGCGTCGGCCACCCAGTGGGTCGCCGACCACCGCCGCCACCACCGCTTCTCCGACAAGGCGGGCGATCCGCACTCCCCGTGGCGCTACGGCACCAGCTTCGCGGCGCTGACCAAGGGCTTCTTCTACTCCCATGTGGGCTGGCTCTACGACTGGGAGAAGACCGACGAGAAGCGTTACGCCCCTGAACTGGTCGCCGACCCGGACATCAGCTTCGTTTCCCGCACCTTCTCGTTGTGGGTCGCCGTGTCTCTCCTGCTGCCCCCGCTGGTCGGAGGCCTGTGGGGATGGTCGTGGAAGGCGGCCCTGACCGCCTTCCTGTGGGGCGGCCTGGCCCGCATCGCCCTGCTGCACCACGTCACCTTCGCCATCAACTCGGTCTGCCACATCACCGGCCGGCGCCCGTTC
>JAKAXG010000715.1 GCA_021827225.1 Actinomycetes bacterium
CAGGTCGACGCCGAAGGGGCGGTCGCCGATCCGGCTGCGGATGTCGGCCAGATCGGCGGCGATCTCGGCGGGCAGCCGGCGGGTGGCACCGTAGACGCCGATCCCGCCGGCCAGGCAGATGGCGGCCACCACGTCGGGGCTGTGGCTGAACCCGAAGATGGGGTGCTCGACGCCCAGCTTCCGGCTCAGCGCTGTCGAGAGGGGCATGGCTGTTCCTTCCCGGTGCGTATGGTCATTGCTGGCTCATCGCCGCCCGCTCGTCGCCGTCGGGATCGGAGACGGGCTGTTTGCCGTGCACCTCGAGAACGACCCGCTCGATGGTCCCGGTGAAGGTGAACGGACTGTCGTAGGACTCGCTGACCGGGGTCTGGGTGTCCTGGCCGCAGTCGAGCGGCTCCAGCCCGGTGCTGGTCGGGCACGTGCGGGGGATGTCGCCTCTCCCGACCTCCCGGCCGTCCACCAGCAGGATGGCCCGGCCCTTGAGCCTCCCGGTGAGCTCGAAGCGCATGGCCAGGGTGCACCGACCGGTCGGCAGCTCCTCCTCGGAGGTGACGACGTAGCGGTCGACCTCCACGAAGTTGTACTCGTAGACGAGTCGGTTGTCCTTGACGAAGAGCGTCCAGCCGGCGAAACGCCCGCCCAGGGCGAGCAGGACCCCTTCGGCGCCGGCGTCCGGGCGGATGACCTCGGCGGTGATGGTGTGGTTGCGGTTGCGGGTGGGTCCGGCGGCCTGGGGGTGGATGCCCGACATGCCCGGGTAGTAGACGAACCGGCTGGGTCCGCCCTGGCGGACCACCCGCCCCACCCCCCGGTCGTCGAGGGGCAGCACGTTGTACCGGCCGGCCTCCACCCACCACCGCTCGACCAGTTGCGCCACCTTGTCGGGCTGCGTCTCGGCCAGGTCGTTGAGCTCGGAGAAGTCGCTGTCGATGTGGTAGAGCTCCCACTGGTCGTCCTCGAAGGGGGCGGGTCGCACGTAGTGCACGTCGCGCTGGTGGCGGGCCACCGCCTTCCAGCCATCGACCCAGATGGCCCGGTTGCCGAACATCTCGAAGTACTGGGCCGGCTTGCGGGTCTTGGCGTCGGGGTCGGCGAAGGTGTACCCGAAGCTGGTTCCTTCCATCGGCAGCTGCGGCTCACCACGGAGCTCGGAGGGAGCCTCGATCCCGACCGCCTCGAGGATGGTGGGGGTCACGTCGACGACGTGGTGGTACTGGCTGCGGATGGCCCCCGGATCGGGGATGTGGCCCGGCCAGCGGACGATGAGAGGGTCGCGCACCCCGCCGGCGTGGACCCAGCGCTTGTACCACTGGAACGGGGTGTTGCCGGCCTGGGCCCAGCCGATGGGGTAGTGGTTGTAGGTGCTGGGGCCGCCGATCTCGTCGATGCGGGCCAGGTTGTCCTCGAGCGACGCGTCGATCTGGTTGAAGAACATCCACTCGCTGAGCAGCCCGTGGTCGCCGCCCTCGGCGCTGGCTCCGTTGTCGGACAAGAGGATGACCATCGTGTTGTCCATGGCCCCGATGAGCCGGAGGAAGTCGAGGAGGCGCCCGACCTGGTCGTCGGTGTGGGTGAGGAACGCGCCGTACACCTCCATCATGCGGGCGTACAGGCGGCGGGCGTCGGCTGACAGGCTGTCCCAGGCGGGGACGGCGTCGTCGCGCCCCGCCAGCCGGGCGTTGCCCGGGGCGATGCCCATCTCCTGCTGGCGGGCGAACCATTCGGCCCGGGCCACGTCCCAGCCCTTGGCGTAGCGACCGGCGTAACGTTCGATGTAGTCGACCGGGGCGTGATGGGGGGCGTGGCCGGCGCCGAAGGCTACGTAGGAGAAAAAGGGCTTGCCGGGTGCCGCCGACTGCTGATCTCTGATGAAGGCGATGGCGTGGTCGACGATGTCGGCCGACAGGTGGTAGCCGTCCTCAGGCTGCCCCCAAGGCTCCACGCGGTGGTTGTCGTAGATGAGGTCCGGGTTCCAGTGGTTGTTGTCGCCGCCCAGGAAGCCGTAGTAGCGGTCGAACCCCCGGCCCAGCGGCCAGTGCTCGAAGGGGCCGGCCATGGTCTGGTGGTCGGCGGTCACCAGGTGCCACTTGCCGGTGGCGAAGGAGTTGTAGTTGTGGCCGCCCAGGATCTCCTGGAGCATGCCGGCCTTCTTGGTGACGAAACCCCGGCTGTTCGGGAAGCCGTTGGTGAACTCGGCGATGGTGGCCATCCCCACGGTGTGGTGGTTCCGTCCGGTGAGGAGGCAGGCCCGGGTGGGCGAGCACAGCGCGGTGGTGTGGAAGTTGTTATAGCGGAGTCCCTCGGCGGCGAGGCTGTCCATGTGGGGGGTGTCGATGTCGGAACCGAAGCAGCCCAGCTGGGCGAAGCCGACGTCGTCGAGCACGATCATGACGATGTTGGGTGCCCCGCTGGGCGCCTGACGCTGCTGGGGCCACCACGGGGTGGAGTCCCGCCAGCTCAATCCGATCCTGCCCTGGAACCCAGGTTCTACATTCGACATTCGCGTCCTTCCGAGGGGTGGTGTGGGATGGTCATCGATCGGTCTCGGCGGGGGCGGGGGCGGCGGCGCCGGCCTGGGCCAGGCGGTGGCGGCCCTCCCAGTAGGGGTCGCGCAGCAGCCGCTTCTTCAGCTTCCCGGAGGCTTCGCGCGGCAGGGAGTCGAGGATGTCGACGCTGCGGGGGCACTTGAAGGCGGCCAGCCGGTCCCGGCACCAACCGATGAGCTCCTCGGCGTCGGCGTGGCGTCCGGGGCCGAGGGACACCGCCGCCTTGACCTCCTCGCCCCACTCGTCGTTGGGGACGCCGAAGACCGCGCAGTCCTCCACCGCCGGGTGGGCGGACAGAACAGCCTCGATCTCGGCCGGGTAGATGTTGACCCC
>JAKAXG010000716.1 GCA_021827225.1 Actinomycetes bacterium
CCACATGTTCGCCCGCTCCACTTCGCCAGCCCAACACTGGAACAGGTACCGGACCCCGTGCTGCTCCATGACGCCTACCAAGGGCATGTTGTAGCGGTGAAGGATCTCACCGGGAACGGTTCCCGGAGTGGGCTTCCAGGGGCGGCCTCCCTCTGCTATCTCGACCAGGTCAGACACGGGCGGTCACCTCCTCACTCGTCAAAGCACTCATCGAACCGACTCCGAGCAGAATTGTCCCACACATCCTCCGGGTCCGGGAGCTCGACGGACACGTGGCCGGGGATGCGCCGGCTTGGAGTGGCGCGGACCACGAACCCGGCGGAGCGGAGGCGGCCAGCCGTCGTATGGCGAACCCGGTCCCGATCGGTGACTTCGTAGCGCTCCCCCTGTCGACGGATCAGGCTGGCCGCCTCCCGAGCGCTCAGCTGCCCGCGGATCAGCGAGACGTCGGTCTCATACGACCTGGTGGCGTTCCTGAACGGCGGGTCGTCGCGCTCGTGCCCGTACTGGGTCAGCGGCTCGTCGTCGGGCACGTCCGGGGGGACCACAGGCCCCGAGTATGTCCGGACCATGAGACGGCGGAAGTCACACGGCGCTTCGCCTGGCTAAGCGTCGTGCGCGATTCGTGCGCGAACGGGCCGGAAAACGCTGTCAGGCGCCGGCACACGCCGAACGTAAAAGTGCTGGTCAGCACCCCTTTCCGGGAATTGGCCCAGGCCAGAGAATCGGCCTGGATCGCCCTTGTAAGCGTCAGGTCGTCGGTTCGAAGCCGACCTCGGGCTCTGGAGAACCGCAGGTAAGAGGCGGTGTCAGGCCCAAGGCTCGGGAGTGCACGGTAATGCCCGCCTGGCCGCCAAGGGGGCGACAGGGCCGGGGCTATGCGTTGCTGTCGAATCGATGGAGGATCTCGACGGCCCTGTCGAGCATGCGTTTCTCTCCCTGGGATAGCCCTTTGGTCGCCCCGCGGTCGGTCAGCTGACGGACGACCTCGGCGACCTCCTCTCGGTCTCCGCTCCTCAGCCTCGCCACGTTGGCCTTGTACCGACGGGACCACTCGCCGGGGGGTCTGTCACCCTGGTAGACCACGCTGACACGAGGCTCAGCCACACCCCCCAGTGTGCCGCAGCCGAAGGCGCCAGACGCCGGGTTCGGTCTCGGCGGCGAGGAAGGGTCTGTCGAGAGGGGAGCTGTCCCAGAAGGCCGCGGAGGTGGCCACTTCGGCGGCGGCCTCACAGGCGCCGGTCGCGTTCCCGGCGCATCTCGCAACCGGGGAACGGAAAGGGCCCTGCCCGTCCGGGCAGGGCCCTCATCGGGGGGAGGCGTCAGCGTGGGTGGGCTGACCGTGGCGGTCGAGCCGTCAGGCGGTCGCCTGGCGCTGTCCGTGGACCGCCAGGCCGTAGATCACCATCACGCAGATGGCCACGTAGGTGAGCGACCAGACCGGGTAGTAGGGCATCCACCATATGGCCGAGATGGTGCCCAGGGCGCCGGCGGCGATACCGATCCAGCGGGACACCTGGCTGTGCACGAACACGCCCAGGCCTCCGAGGAACAAGACGATGGAAACGCCCAACCAGAGCCATCCGTAGGTGGACAGATCGGTCCCGAACAGCGCGTTCTGCAGGTTCGACGGAACGGAGCCGTTGTAGGCGAAAGCCCACATGGAGTCGAAGAAGCGCATGATGCCGGCCAGCATCAGTGCTACGCCCGAGAAGTAGATCCACCCTTCACCCGGCTGGTAGCTCGGGGTCGACACCCATATCTCATTGGTCGTGGTGCCGGTGGTTTGCTTCGGTGTCTGGACTGGCTGGTTTCTTACCTGAGCCATGGAATGCACCTCCCAGGATCAGACCTCTTGATCTCTGCTGTTTTCCTCTATAAGAGGGCGCGCGAACGCCGGCGTGCACCCAGAGAAGAAGGTCCTGTCAACGGCCGGATCCTGTCAGTGCACCAGACACGGCCGCAGCTGCCGGACCGGGTCGACCCCGGGCCTGCGGGGTGGCTCAGTCCGACCAGCGGAGCAGGGCGCCCAGCCCCTCGGCCGGTCCTCCGGCCTCGGGTACCAGCCTGACCGCCGCCCCCGACGTCGCCGCAGCCCGCACGGCCACGTCGACCAGCCGCCCGTCACCGATCGGTCCGCCGCCCACCCCTTCGAGCATCTCGGCCGTGGCCGCCACCGCGGTGGGGTCGGATCCGAACCAGGCCCGGCGGCCGTCGGTCGGCCCGTCGTGGAAGAGCAGCGCCGTCACCCGGTTCTCCCTCAGGGCCTGGAGCGTGGGTCCCACGCCCTCCACCGCCCGGTCGCCGCGTCCGCGGTGCATGCGGAACTCCTCGAGCACCTCCACCGTCCGGCGGGCCGCCACCGTCTCGACCATCCGGGCCACCTCCCGGGCGCTGCGGTCGCCCCCGCCGTCGGCAGCGCGGCTGGCCTCGACGGTCGTGGTCAGCCCGGCCACCGGGCCGGGGAGGGCGCCCATCAGCAGCTCCACCGAGCGGGGGTCCCCGCCCACCAGCACGATTTCCGGGTGCACCTCCCCGCTCAGGCGGCCCACGGCGTCGGCCACCTCCCGGGCGCTCCCGGCCCAGTTCTCCACCGCGTGCTGCTGGTAGCGGCGCTGCG
Organism: Actinomycetes bacterium; assembly: GCA_021827225.1. The sequence goes on from JAKAXG010000716.1 coordinate 2,621, forward strand.
ACCACCCTCCGGGAGCGTTGCGGGCGAGCGGGTAGCGGTCTGCCGCGCCGGCCTCCTCGTGGTGGTCGCTGATCCCCGACCCGCTGGCGAACAGATCGGCCCCCCGGTGGTCCACCAGGACCACCACGTAGGCCGGCTGGTGCTGCCGCCAGCCCAGCACCGGCGACAGCGACGCCAGCGTGTCCCACCGGACCACCTCGCTCCGCGGTGGCACCGGCGAGTAGGTCACGTTGATTATCCCGCCGGCGT
>JAKAXG010000717.1 GCA_021827225.1 Actinomycetes bacterium
TCCGATGGCGGGGTGTTCAGTTTCGGCGACGCCGGGTTCTTCGGGTCGATGGGCGGCAAGCCGCTCGACTTTCCGATAGTGGGTATGGCCGCCGACCGGGCCACTGGCGGGTATTGGCTGGTGGCCGCGGATGGGGGGATCTTCTCCTTCGCCGCCCCATTCGATGGTTCTACGGGAGCGATCAAGCTCGCCGCCCCGGTGAAGGGCATGGCCGTGTTTCGAGGGTGAGCGCCGCTCCACGCCCGGCTGGTCACCCGCCGTCGGGAGGGACCGGCGCGCCGGCGTCGGGGACAGGCGGGCTGTCGGGCTGCCAGGCGCCGCGGGCCTTGCGGTAGGCGTACCATTTGCGGTCGGGCCCGAGGCGCAGCTGGCGATCGGCCAGGGTGACCCGGTTGGCCGAGACCCGGGAGCCAGGCCCGAGCATGGCCCGCCCAGCGGCGAGCTCGGAGGGGTCGGGGTTCCACGGCTCGCTCAGGGCCGACAGGCCGCCAGGGCCGCCGTGGCGCCATGCCAGGCCCCGCAGGAACATCTCCCGTCGGGGGACTCCGGCCCGCCGGGCCAGCTCGTCGAGGTCGACCGGGGCGGGCGCCCCCTCGATCATCGACGCGGCCCAGCGGGCGCAGTCCTGGTCGAAGGTCAGTTCCAGCCCGGACGGGCCGGCGCCGGTCGCCAGGCTCCAGGCTCGCCGGGCGGCGTCGGCGGCCAGAGCACCGAGCGCGGCGGCGTCCACGCCCGACCCGGGCGGACCCGGGTCCAGGGCGAGCGCCGGCCGGCCCGGATGGCGCGGCGGGGCGGGCAGCGTCAGCGTGGCCGGGTCCGCCCGCCCGTCGCCGGCCCACGCCTCGCGGGCCGGGATTCCGGCGTCTTCCTCCCAGCCGCCCGGCTGCCCGCCGTCGTGGTCGCGGCCCGCCCCGGTCGCCTCGGCCTGGGGGGCCCGTCGGCGGCGGATGGCGCCGAGCAGCTCCTCACGGTTCCTGCCTCTCAGCAGGAACAGCACGAACGGGTCACGGTCGAGCTCCTCGGCGACGAGATAGCAGACCGCGGCGGAGTGCTTGCAGGGGTCGGCCCAGTCAGGGCAGCTGCAGCGGGGCTGGACCTCGCCGGCGCCGGGGAGCAGGTCCAGTCCGACGGAGCGGATGTCTCCGGCCACTTCGGGCAGCAGTTCGCCTTCGAGCAGGGCGGCGGCGTGACCGGCCTGGGAGGCCAGGGCGTCGGACACCAACGCCCACTCCTCGGTGCTGAACGCCCGGATCCGGACCCGTACCTGGTAGGGGGAGCGCCGCGAGCCCTGCACCGGGGCTTTCACCTCGCCGGGCGAGACGGCCAGCTCGCCGACCGCCCCGCTGCGGGCGTAGCTGCGGCCCCGGGGCAGGCGGTTGGGGTCTAGGCGGGCCCGCTGCTCGAGCGCTTCCACCCACTGGCGGCCCCACCAGGTGGCGCCGAAACGGCGGGCCATCACGTTCCCCCGAGGGTGACGAGCTCGGCCAGCTGGTCGTCGGACAGCTCCGTTATCCAGGCTTCGCCGCCGCCGACGACGGTCTCGGCCAGGTCCCGCTTCTTCTCGAGCAGCTCGGCGATGCGGTCCTCGAGGGTCCCTTCGGTGACCAGGCGGTGGACCTGGACCGGGCGGTCCTGGCCGATGCGGTGGGCCCGGTCGGTGGCCTGGTCCTCGACGGCCGGGTTCCACCACCGGTCGTAGTGGACCACATGGGTGGCGCGGGTCAGGTTCAGGCCCACCCCGCCGGCTTTGAGCGACAGGAGGAACACCGGCACCGCCCCCGCCTGGAACGCGGCGACCATCTCCTCCCGCCGGCGGGCCGGTACCGAGCCGTGCAGGAACAAGGTGGCGATCCCGAGCTGGGCCAGGCGGGCCTCGATCAGGGCGCCCATCTCCACGTACTGGGAGAACACCAGCGCCGAGTCCCCCTCGTCGACCACGACGCCGAGGACCTCCTCCAGGGCGGCCAGCTTCCCGGAGCGCCCGGCGATCGGGCCGGGCTGGTGGAGGTACTGGGCCGGATGGTTGCAGATCTGTTTGAGCACCGTCATCAGACGGAACACCAGGCTCTGGCGTTCGATGCCCCTCTTGGCCCGGATGGTCTCGAGGGCTTCGCGTACCTCGGCTTCGTAGAGGGTGACCTGCTCCTCGCTGAGACCGACCACCCGGTCGGTGACGGTGCGGGGCGGCAGGTCGGGGGCGATGGCCGGGTCGGTCTTCTTGCGCCGCAGCAGGAACGGGCGCACCGTGCGGGCCAGGCGCTCGGTCACCTCCGGGTCCCGGCGTCGCTCGATGGGTATGGCGACCTGTTGGCGGAACCGTTCGAGCGGACCGAGCAGGCCCGGGGTGGTCCAGTCCAGGATCGACCACAGCTCGCTCAGCCGGTTCTCCACCGGGGTGCCGGTGAGCGCTACCCGGTTCCGCCCGCCGAGGGCCCGCAGGGACCGGGCGGTGTCCGAGGCCGGGTTCTTGGCATGCTGGGCCTCGTCGGCGACCACCAGCGAGAAATTGCAGCCGGCGAGGAGCTCCCGGTCGCGGCGGGCCACCCCGTAGGTGGTCACCACCACCTCCCCGTCGCGGAGCGCCTCGACGCTGCGCTCGGGGCCGTAGAAACGCCGGAGCGGGACGTCGGGGGCGAAGCGGCGGAACTCCCGGGCCCAGTTGCCGAGCAGCGATGTGGGACAAACGATCAGCGTCGTGGCCTGCGCCACCCCCGCCCGGCCCACCCGTTGGCGCCTGGAAGGCCGTCGCTCGACGCCCGCGGCGCCGTCACGGTCGGCCCGCTCACGGCGCAACATGTGGAGCGCGATCACCTGCACGGTCTTGCCGAGACCCATGTCGTCGGCCAGGCAGCCCCCGAGGCCGAGGTC
>JAKAXG010000043.1 GCA_021827225.1 Actinomycetes bacterium
CACGTGGTGGCGGAGGCGGCCAAGCTGGCCTTCGCCGACCGGGAGGCGTTCTACGGGGACCCGGAGTTCACCGAGGTGCCTGTAGCCGATCTGCTGTCCGACGCCTACGCAGCCCAGCGACGGGGACTGATCGCCGACACCGCCAGCTTCGAGAACCGCCCCGGCCATCCCGGCGGTCGCGAGCCGTGGATTCCCGGCCCGGGCCTGCTGTTCGCGGCGGCCCCGGCGGAGGGAGGCGCCGGTGCCCCGCCCGATCCGGTGGGCCGGGACACATGCCAGGTCGACGTGGCCGACGCCGAGGGCAACCTGGTGGCCGCCACCCCGTCGGGGGCGTGGCTGCACGGCGGGCCGTGCGTGCCCGGCCTGGGTTTCTCGCTCTCCACCCGGGGGCAGATGTGCTGGCTGGACGAGGCCTCCCCGTCCCCGTTCACCGGAGGCCGCCGGCCGCGGACCACGCTGAGCCCCACCCTGGTGCTGGGCGGCGGGGACCGTCTCGCCTTCGGCACACCCGGCGGCGACCAGCAGGACCAGTGGACCCTCGTCTTCTACCTTCGTAGAGTGCACTTCGCCATGGGGCTACAGGAGGCGATCGACACGCCCACCTTCCACACGACGCACCTCACCGGCTCGTTCCACCCCCGCGAGTCCCACCCGGGGCGGCTGCACGCCGAATCCCGCCTGGGGGCCGGGACCATCACCGCCCTGCGCGACCGGGGCCACGAGGTCGTCGAGGAGGGAGCCTGGAGCCTGGGTAGAGTCTGCGCCGTAGGCCGCAGGGGGGAGGAGATCATCGCGGCGGCCGACGCCCGCCAGGACCAGGCCTACGCCGTTGGCAGATAGCATCCTCCCCCCGGTGTCCATCGCGCCCATCACCCGCCCGGCCCCGCTGCGGGTCAAGGTCGCCGACACCATCAGAGAGCTCATCGCCGGGGGCACCCTGGCCAACGGCCGCCACCTCGTCGAGTCCGAGCTGGCCCAGGCGGTGGGGGTCAGCCGCCAGCCGGTGCGCGAAGCGCTGCAGATACTGGCCCGGGACGGCTGGGTCGATCTGCGCCCCGGTTACGGGGCGTTCGTGCACAGCCCGACCGGCCCGGAGATCGACGACGTCTTCCGGGTCCGAAGTGCCCTCGAGGCGGAGGCCGCCGGACGCGCCGCCGGACGGGTACGGGAGGGTAGCGCCGACCCGGCTGACCTCGAAGCCCTGCGCCGGTGCCTGGCCGAGGGCTCGGCCGAAGCGGCCAGCCCCGAGACGGCCCGCCTGGTGGACTACAACGCCGTGCTACACGGGACGATCATCAGCATCGCCCGCAACCAGGTCCTCGCCGACATGGCGGCGGTGATATCCGGGCGGGTCAGGTGGTACTTCGCGGCGATCGCCGTGTCCCGGGCACCGATGTCGTGGACGGAGCACGCCGCGGTGGTGGACGCCATCGCCTCGGGGGACGAGGCGGAAGCTCGCAGCGGGATGAGGAGTCACTGCGAGCGCAGCCGGCTGGAGTTGCTCGACCTGCTGGTGTCGGGACCGGCCTGAAGCGGAGGCCTGCTCCCGAGGGCCGGATCGGCTGACGGTTCGGGAGGTGTGGCTTCCGGGCGCGCCCAGGCGCCGCGCCTGCGAATGTAGATGCCGTGGATTCCCCGCCCGTCCCCGGCCTACTGCTCCAGGACCACCAGGTGGAGGTCCCGCTGGACCACGCCCGGCCGGGCGGCCCGTCCATCAGTGTCTACGGCCGGGAGATCCGAGCGGTGGAGCGGGCGGGTGACGACCTGCCGTGGCTGCTCTTCCTGCAGGGCGGCCCCGGAGGCAAGGCGCCCCGCCCGACCGACCGCTCGGGCTGGCTCGGCGAGGCGGTGAAGGACTACCGGGTCCTTCTCCTCGACCAGAGGGGGACGGGGCGGTCCACGCCGGTCACGGAGCGGACTCCGGCCCGGTTCGCCCACCCGCAGGACCTCGCCGGCTACCTGGCGCTGTTCAGGGCGGACAGCATCGTCGCCGACGCCGAGATGCTACGCCGCCGCCTGGCCGGGGACCGTCCCTGGACGACGCTCGGCCAGAGCTACGGCGGCTTCTGCACGTTCACCTACCTGTCATTGGCTCCCCACGGGCTCGAGCGCTGCCTGATCACCGGTGGGATCCCGGCGGTGACGGCCACCGCCGAGGATGTCTACCGCCGGACCTGGCCCCGGGTGCTCGAGAAGAACGCCGAGCACTTCCGTCGATTCCCCGCTGACCGGGACGTGCTCAACCGGGCCCGCGACGCCGTGATGGGCCGCCCCGTCCGGCTGCCGGGCGGCGATGTCCTGACCGTCCCCCGCCTGCAGGCGCTCGGGATCGTGCTGGGCATGAGCTACGGCTCGGCCCAGGTGCACTACCTCCTGGAGGAGGCCTTCGACGGCGACGAGCTGGCACCGGCGTTCCTGGCCGAGGTGGAGCACCGCACCGGCCACTCCGGCAACCCCCTCTACGCGCTGCTGCAGGAAGCGTGCTACTGCTCGGGGACGTCGTCGCGCTGGGCGGCGCAGCGGGTCCGGGAGGCCGAGTTCCCCGAGGCCTCGCCCGACGCCACCGACCTGCTGCTCACCGGCGAGATGAAGGAGTCGTGGGTGTTCCGAGACGAGGCGCGGCTGGCCCCCTTCGCCGAGGCGATGGAGCTGCTGCACTCGAAGGAGGACTGGCCGGCGCTCTACGACCGGACACGCCTCCATACCAACGAGGTCCCAGTGGCCGCTGCCGTCTACCACGACGATCTCTACGTAGACGCCGGGCTGTCACTGGCGACCGCCCGGAGTACGCCCGGGGTGCGGGCGTGGGTGACCAACGAGTACGAGCACGACGGTGTGCGCGCCGACGCCCGCGTCTTCACCCGCCTGCGGGACCTGGCCACCGGTCGGGCCTGACCGGTGCGCCGCTCCCTGGCGGATATCCCGTGCCCGCACGGGACGCGAGCCGGGGATCGGCCGACCGGATTCGCCGGTTGGCAGCCACCGGATCCCGGCCACTCAACGCCGACAAAAACCGCGAACGTCTCCCGTCGGCCTCATTCGGAGCACGACCGCCACGCTCGGTAGGGCCGGCTTGGACTCCTGCTGGCTACGATCCTCTTCGTGCCTGCGGGAAGAGAGGGATTTGACCTGCGGTCCCTGTTGGAGGCCGTCGAACAGGCATTCCCGATCGACGTGGTGGACGTGCTGGCCGGCGAGTTGGCCCGCACGGTCCAGGCCCGTCAGGCCGCCCTGCTGATCGCCAACTTCTCGGGCGACGCCCTCGTGCGCATGTCGCACGTGGACAGCACAGGCGCCCATCAGGATGGCCACAACGAGCGGGCAGAGCCCGTGCAGCTGCGGGGAACGGTGCACGAACAGGTCCTGTTCAACCAGACGCCGCAGTTGGTGCAGCGGGCCGGGGATTGGCTGGCGTTGGTGCCGGTCACCGAACGGGGTGACACCATCGGGATTCTGGAGGTGTGCTTCGCCTCCGAGCCCGGGGCGGAGGTCGTCGCCCACCTGGTCGGCGGGGCGCACGCCCTGGCGTATGTGCTGATCGCTTCCCGACGCCGCACCGACCTGTTCGAGTGGGCGCAGCGTGACGTCCCGTTCTCGGTGTCGGCGGAGATCCAGCGGCGTCTGCTTCCCTCCGCCTACAGCCTGGAAGCCGGCCCGCTGAGCCTCGCCGGCTGGCTGGAGCCGTCGCATGACGCCGGGGGTGACACCTTCGACTACTCCTTGGACCGGGAGTATCTGTATCTGTCGGTGACCGACGCCATGGGTCACGGGATCAAGGCCGCCATGCTCGCCACCTTGACCGTGGGCACCCTGCGCAACCGTCGGCGGGCGGTGGCGTCGCCCGGCGAGCAGGCCGACGCCGCCGGTAGGATGCTGCACGACCACGCCAGCCCCGACGAATTCGTCACCGGGCTGTTGATGCGCATCCGTCTCGCCGACGGCCGTGCCGAGATCGTCAACGCCGGCCACCCCGCTCCGTTCCTGCTGCGAGGCGGGGGCGTGGTCCCGCTGGACGTCACCGTGCAGCCGCCGTTGGGAGTCACCAGGGCGCCGTTCCGGGCCGATCAGGTGCAGCTGGCGCCCGGCGACAGGCTGTTGATGGTCACCGACGGTTACCTCGAACGAAAGGCTCGGCGTGTGCAGATAGAAGCCATCCTGGCCGCCACCTCAGACCGCCATCCCCGCCAGATCGTCCAAGAGCTGGCCCGCAAGCTCCTCGAGCTCACGGGCGGACAGCTGCAGGACGACGCCACCGCCTTGTGTTTCGACTGGTACGGCTCTTCCGGCCTCCGCTGCGCGACCGGCGGGGCCAGCCAAGCACGGGCAACCCAGTAGCCGGCGCCGCGACGTGGGGATGCTCGCCGGCAGGTGCCGGCGCACGCTCAGGCCCGGCAGGTGAGGGGTCGGCCGCCGTTGTAGGTGACCATGTCGGCTAGGGCGGCGGCCGTGTCTATACGGCCGCCGCGCGGGATGCCGGCGAGTTCGGCGTAGGCCCGGTGGAGGTTGCCCACGATCCTCTCGCTGTCGCTCAGATCCGTGTAGGGGCCCAGGTCGCATTCCCTGGCCGCTTCCAGCGGCGACAGCCCTGCGGCCAGCCCGGCCTCGGCGGTGGCCTGCACGAAGCGGAGGTAGCCAACCACATCGTCGATCAGAGCGGGCCCGCTGACGGGCCCGTGACCGGGCACGACCGTCCTGGCGCCCAACGGTTTGATGACTCTCTCGAGCACCTCGATGGAGCCGGTTACCGAACCCATCAGAACGAACGGTGTCCCGCCGTTGAACAGCAGGTCACCACAGAACAGCACGGACCGGTCGGGGATCCACACGACGGCGTCGTTGGTGGTGTGGGCGGCCTGGCCGACGTGGCGGACCTCGCAGCGCAGCTCGTCCACCCATACGGTCACCGCTTCGGTGAAGGTGAGGAAGGGTGGGGCCAGCTCCAGCCCGCCCCAATCGGGGGCGTCCCACGGCAGATGCTCGCCGGGAAGCCCGGCCAGCAGCATCTCCTGGCGCGTTCGCTCGTGGGCCACGATGGTGGCGCCGGCAAAGAGGTAGTTCCCGTGGGTGTGGTCGCCGTGGTGGTGGGTGTTGACCAGGGTCCGCACCGGTTGATCGGTCACCCCGTGGATGGCGGCCAGGTAGTCGCGGGTGCGCCGCTCGGTAGCGCAAGCGTCGATGCTGGTGACCCCGTCCCCGCCGACGAGGAACCCCGTGTTGTTGATGAACCAGCTGCCGTCGGGTTGGATGTAGGCGAAGACCCCGTCGCTCACTTCCTCCACCGTGGGGTCGCCCAGCGCCGGCAGATCTAGGTGTGGAGAGCTCATGAGGGCTTCCGCCTCATCCCTCTCCGACGGCCACCGGCAGGTCTGCCAGGCGCCACTCGAGCATCCCGTCGGCGAGCCGGGTCGCCCGGCGGCGGCGCTTGCGCAGGAGGCGCACGGCGTCGTGGGCCAGGACGCAGTTGGCGCCCCGGCAGTAGGCGACGATCTCGGCGTCGGCGGGCAGTTCGGACAGGCGGCTCTCCAGTTCGCCGAGCGGGATGGACACCGCCTCGGGGATGTGCCCGGACCTGTACTCCTCGACGGGGCGCACGTCGATCACGGTGGCGGTGCCGGTCCTGACCCGCTCCAGCAGCTCCTCCCGGCTGAGCTGGTCGGTGTCCTCGGGCCCGAGGTAGGCGATACGGGCCTGCTCGGCGGCGGGCTGATGAGCGCGGGCCACCAGGAGAAGCTGCTTGTACAGCGCTGCCACGTCGTCGCCCGCCAGGCGGTAGTAGATGCGGGTGCCATCCCGGCGGGTGGCCACCAGCCCGGCCTGCTTGAGGGCCTGCAGATGTGCCGAAGCGGTCGTCAGACCGAGGCCGGCCGCTTTGGCCAGGGATTCGACGCTTCGTTCACCCTGGGCCAACAGGTCGACCAGCTCCAGACGTTTGCCGTTGGAGAGCGCCTTGCCGGTGGTGGCGATCGCCTCGAACAGCGCCAGCTTGAGTTCCGCTCCGCTCATCGCTCCTCCAAATATCTTTGGAATATTGTAGCATAGGTTGCTGCTGCGGCAGGACAGGGAGGATCTTGTGGGGTTCAGCAACGAGCATCTCATACCCCTGGTCCCCGGCGAGCTGGGCCACCCCGCCTGTGGGGCGCCGGACGACGGGGCGGCGAGGGGACGCCAGCGGGCCCGGGCGTCTGGGCGGCGGTCCGAGACCGGGCAATGACCGCCACCACGTCGACAGCCGCCCCGGTCGTCGAGCATCGCCTCGGCCTGCGGGAGAACTGGTGGCAGTTCTCGCTGTTCACCGTGATCACGCTGCTGGTGGGCATGACCATCGGGGTGGAGCGGGTCGCCCTGCCCCCGTTGGCCGAGCACACCTTCGGGGTGGTCTCCATCCTCTATACGGTGTCGTTCGTGGCCGCCTTCGGCGCGGTCAAGGCGGTGATGAACCTGGTCGCCGGGCGGCTCTCGGACCACCTGGGCCGAAAGCTGCTCCTGCTCGTCGGCTGGGGCTTCGCCCTGCCCTACGCCGTGCTGATCATCTTCGCCCGGGCCTGGTGGTGGGTGGTGCTGGCCAACCTGTTCCTCGGCGTCAACCAGGGCCTGACCTGGAGCATGTCGGTCACCGCCAAGATCGACCTGGTCGGCCCGGCCGGCCGGGGGCTGGCCGTCGGCCTGGACGAGTCGGCCGGGTACGTGGGCACCGGGATCGGCGGTCTCGCCGCCGGCCTGCTCGTCGCCTCCTTCGGGCTGCGGCCCGCCCCGTACCTGCTCGCCCTCGGGGTGGTGGCCGCCGGCGCGCTGGTCACCTTCGGTCCCGCCCGCGAGACCCTGCCGTGGGCCCGCGCCGAAGCGGCCCGCCACCATCCGGCCCACACCGACCAGGCCGCCACGCCCGGGGTCGGGCAGCTGGCCCGGTACATGAGCTGGCACGACCGCAGCATGCTGGCCGTCTGCCAGGCCGGGATGGTCAACAAGTTCGCCGACAGCCTGGTCATCGGCTTCTTCCCGCTCTACTTCCTCCGCCACGGCCTGTCCGTGGCCGACGTCGGCGTGCTCGTAGGCGTCTACGCCTGGGTGTGGGGACTGGGCCAGGTGCCCACCGGCTGGCTGGCCGACCGCGTCGGCCGCAGATGGCCCATCACCGCCGGCACCTTCCTCATCGGCGCCGGGATCGCCATCATCGTCTCCACCGCCGCCCTGGCCATCTGGTACGTCGGCGCCACCGTGATGGGCGCTGGCATGGCCCTCGTCTACCCCAACCTGATCACCGCCGTCGGCGACAGCGCCCACCCCGCCTGGAGAGGCGGCGCGCTCGGCGTCTACCGGCTCTGGCGCGACAGCGGCTACGCCCTCGGCCCGCTCGTGCTCGGCGCCGTCGCCGCCCTCGCCGGCATCAGCGCCGCCCTCTGGGTCGGCGCCGCCCTGCTCGGCGCGTCCACCCTCGTCCTGCTGGCACTCCTCAGAGAAACCGACCCGCACCGGCGGACCGCCGCCCCGCCCTGGCAGGACCACCCCGAATGGGTGACCCGCTGACCAAGACCGCTACGCCACGGCAGCGATCCTCGGGCACCCGAAGCGCCGGCTACCGGGTCAGCTGAGCGGATGCGTCGGCCGTTCCGGGGGAGTGGCTCTCGAACAGGACGTCGGGGGGCACGGGCCTCGACAGGTAGTACCCCTGCCCGTGCTGGCAGCCCAACTGCCGGAGCTCGGTCAGCTGCGCCACGGTCTCGATGCCCTCGGCGACGGTCCGCAGCCCGAGGCGGCGGGTCAGGTCGAGGATGCTGCGGATCAGGGCCGGTTCTGTCCATCCGTGGTTGATTCCGCCGATGAACGACTTGTCGATCTTGATGGAGTGCACCGGCAGGCGCTGGAGGCAGCTGAGCGTCGAGTACCCGGTCCCGAAGTCGTCCAGGGCGATCCGCACCCCCTGGGCCGCCAGCGCGGTCAGAACCGAGGCGGCGGCGTCGATGTCGTGGAAGAACGCCGTCTCGGTGACCTCCAGCGTGAGGTCGCCCGGGTCGATCCCGGTGAGCGCCAGGACGGCCATGACGTCGTCCACCAGGCCCGGCTCCCGCAACTGCCGGGCGGACAGGTTGACGCTCATGGTGCGCCGCGCCCAGGCGGGATCGAGGTCCCGCCACCTCCGCAGCTGGGAGCAGGCCTCCTGCAGCACCCACCGGCCGATCGACACGATGGTGCCCGTCTCCTCGGCCACGGGGATGAACTCGTCGGGCGGGATCAGCCCCCGGCTGGGGTGGTGCCAGCGCAGCAGGGCCTCCACCCCGGTCATCTGGTCGGTGGCCAGGTCGACGATCGGCTGGTACACGACGCTGAGCTGCTCGAGGGTCAGGGCCTCGACCAGGTCGGCCTCCATGGCGATCCGGGCCCGTATGCGGTCCCGCATGGTCTGCTCGAAGACCGCCCTGCCCCCCTTGCCGGACCGTTTGGCCTCGTACATGGCCAGGTCGGCGTCGCGCAGCAGGCCGTCGGCCGCCTGGGTCACGTCGCTGCCGATGGCGGCGCCCCGCCCGAGCGGGGCGAACGCCATCCCGATGCTGGCCCGGACGGTGACGAACTGGCCGGCGACCTCGATCGGCTGGGAGACGGCCTCCAGGAGCCGCTCGGCCATGCCCTCCGACGCGTCACCGTGCTCGTCGTCGATCAGGACGGCGAACTCGTCGCCCCCCAGGCGGGCGGCGGTATCTCCGGGGCGCAGACACGACCTGAGGCGGTTGGCCACCTCGATCAGCAGCAGGTCCCCGACCGTGTGGCCGAGCCGGTCGTTGACCGCCTTGAAGTCGTCCAGGTCGATGAACACGACCGCCAGCCTCCGTTCGGGACGCCCGTGGCGGGCCAGGGCGTGCCCTATCCGCTCAAACAGCAACCGCCGGTTGGGTAGGCCGGTGAGGCTGTCGTGGAGGGCCTGGTGCTTGCTTCGGATCTCGCTCTCCGCCAGCTGGGCGTACCGGCGGGCGTTCTCCAGGGCCCGGCTGGCGGCGCTGGCCAGGAGCTCCATCGCCTCCACCTCCTGCTCGGTGACCTCGTTGCGGCTCCGCCGGGCCCCGAGGAGCACGCCGGCCAGTTCCCCGTCGCTCCACAGCGGGCTGCCAACGGCGGCCAGGAAACCGGCGGCCACCAGGTCCGGGATGGCCGCTTCGCCGCTCGGATAGTCCCGCACCGCCACCGTCTCTCCAGCGGCGAGCACCAGGGCGCTCAGGCCGACGGACCCGGGCAGGGTGGACGAGGTCACCGACTCGGGCATGCCGCGGGAGTGGGCGAAGCGGTAGGAGAACGTCGACTGGTCCAGGATGGTGATGGTGGCGGCCTCGAACCCGAGATCGACCACCGCGGCGGTCACGCCGGCCAGCACGGCGTCGGGTTCGATGGTCGCCACCTCCCGGGCGGCGGCGGCCACCGTGGCCAGCAGGCCGGCCCGGTGCTCCGACTCCGAGGCGTCACGGAGGCGCTCCCTGCTCAAGAAGCTGGCCATCACTGAGAACAGGGCTATGCAGGCGGACCGCACCACCAGGGTGGCCGCCGAGATGTGCCAGCCGTTCAGGGCCAGCGCTCCCGCGTAGGCCAGCGCGGTGAGCAGGCCGGTGGCGATCTGACCGCCGGGCGGGTAGCAGGCGGCGAAGAACAGGCAGGTCAGTCCGTACAGCAGGTACAGCTCACTGCGGCTGCCACCGTTTAGATAGACGATCGCACTGATCAGGCCGATGTCCGCCACCGACCACCCGTACAGCAGCCGGTACCCGTAGCGCCCGGTCCACACCTCGGCCGGGATCCGGGAGATGGCGGCCATCACCACTACCGCCGTCGCCAGCAGCGCCGCGTAGGGGGTTAGGGGCAGGATGCCACTGCCCGGCAGGGCCGGGTACACCGCCATCAGGGCCACCGCCAGGGCGGTCATCCGCACCCCCAGACGCACGGCGCGCGCCAGGTAGGCCTCTTCGGGATCGGGGGGGCGCAGCCTCACTGGTGCGGTATCGACCGCCAGAACATCAACCTTGACGAATCGGACTTGTCGGAGAAGAGCCCGGTCGGCCCGGCGATAGGCACGCCCAGCGGTGGCAGGCGCCCTCCCGTGCAGGATACGGGGCCTGGTTCCGCTGCAGCCCGTCGGGCACCCCAGCGATGCCTTCACCATGACCTGCCAGGTCTCCCGGGTGAACCTGGCCGACATCGCCGTCGGGACCCTGTAGGCCCAGTCCTGGGCGTGCTCGCCCCGCCAGACGGTCCGGGTTCGGGCCTGTTCGGTTGGCCGATACTGGAGGTATGTCAGATGGCACACGGGCCGCCCGGCAGTACGACGTCATGGCCGCCAGGTACGCGGCCCAGAACGAGAGCAACATCTTCAACTCTCTCTTCGAGCGGCCCGCCATGATCGCTTTGCTGGGCGACGTACAGGGCAGGGCGGTTCTCGAGGTGGGCTGTGGTGCCGGTCCGCTGACCGAGTGGCTGGTCGACCATGCGGCGACGGTCACAGCCATGGACGTGAGCCCGCGGATGCTCGACCTGGCCCGCCGGCGCCTCGGCGAGAGAGCCCGGCTGATCCCCGGCAGCCTCGAAGACGGACTGGGGTTTCAGCCGGACGGCTCAGTGGACCTGGTGGTCGCTTCGCTGGTGCTGCACTACATCAGGGACTGGCACCGCGTGTTCTCCGAGTTCCGACGGGTGCTCGTTCCGGGCGGGGTCGTCGTGTTCTCCACCCATCACCCGGCCATGGACTGGCAGCTCCACTCACCGCAGGACTACTTCGCCGTAAAACAGGTCACCGAAACCTGGACCATCCTCGGAGAGCCGTTCGAGGTTACCTTCTGGCGTCGCCCGCTGAGCGCCATGACCGCCGCCATCTTCTCCGCCGGATTCGTGATAGAGCAGCTGGTGGAACCGGTGCCGGGACCAGAGGTATACGACCGGGACCCGGAAGTAGCCCATCAGCTTCGTAACCAGCCCAGCTTCATATTCTTCCGTGCCCGAGCCCCACGGGCCTAGCCCGAGCATGGACATACCGTCAGAGGCAGCCGAGCGGGTCTCGACGTCCTGACCCGGCCTGTTGGCCGGCGTGCCAAGAGCCAAAGGGCAGCGCCTTGCCAACTCGGCCTGCCATGTGGCGACCCCGCTTACGCATGGTCTTGATTTCTGGCCGGGCTGCCGCAAGATTTTTCCTCGCCTTGCGACCGCCCTTCTGCACCGACTTCTCCGTCGTCTTGACCGGATGGGATACTGCGCGCGGGACGATCAACTTGAGCGAGAGGGTGAACAGGCGACGGGCGTATCCGAGCAGTGGAAGACCGACCGGGAGCAGGATCACAGTCACGCACAGCAGGACGGCCACTAGCCCGAGCAGGGCGGACACTATCCACAGCAACGCACCGGCCAGTCCGCGGATGAGAGCCATACTTGACATCTACCCAACGCCAAATCCGCCATCCCGGGACTCGGCGAGCTGAACCACCGCTGGGAACCCACAGAAGATTACGAGGCGGCGTAATCAGAATGCCGCAATCTGTGCGCTTCGTCAGCAAATGCGATTCCTGACCTGTGGCCCCCCTCTTCGCTATGGGCGGGTACCGGACAGATGGCAGGGGTCCACTATGGTGCGGCGCGTCCGACGACGCGCAGCAGTCGGGTCAGCGATGCCGGCTGGCGGTAGTGCTCGACCTGCGCCGAGCCGACGCGCCGGTTTCTCGAGAACGGCCAGAGTCGTCTTGTGAAGCTGTATCGCTGACAGCTGCGTCCCCCGGGGCGTTGGGGTCGAATCGGACGCCGATGCGCTGGTCGGGTCGGCGTCGCTGCTCGTATACGAGGGCCTGTAGGTGTTCGTCGTCGGCTGCCGTGGGGCGACACGTCGGCAGGGCGCGAGGCCACAGGCGACGGGCTAGCACCGGGTTGAGCTCGGCGGCGTAAAGGGTGAGTTTGGCAAGCAGAAGCAGGAACGTGACCAGGCCGATTACGGCTGCGAAAGCCCCGTAGGTGGCGCTGCTGTGGCGCAGTTGGTGCTGTACCAATCCGGCCCCCACGGTGATGAGGATGGTGAAGCCGAAGGCTGCGAGGAGACTACCGGGTACGAGCTGGCGCCAGGTGACCTCGGCCGGGGTGAGGACTTTGAAGGCGATCAGGTACAGGGCGCAGTTGAGGAGCAGCATGCCGGCCACGATCAGGATGCGCGCATACCACGGGATGCTGTGGCCGGTGGCAATGGGCGCCAGCACGGCGTTTATCAAGAAGGTGCCGCCGATAGCGGCCAGGCCAGCCAGACTGCGGCCCAGGCTGGGCAGAAAGCCGGGCATGCGGGTTTGCGGGACGTTCCATACCCGGGCCATGGCCTTCTCGGCGATCTGGGTGACACCCTGGGCGCCGTATAGCAGCCCGGCGACGCCGATGACGAGGCCGAGCACGCTCCCGTGCATCTGGCTGCCACCCCGGCCCGGGTTGAACTGGGAGCCGATGACGGGGAACTGGTGGAGCGTGTTGACGATGCCGGTGCCCAAGGAAGCGACCCCGATGTAGCCGAAGACAGTGATCACCACCAGGAGCAAGGGATAGATGGCGGTGAAGCCGTACCAGCCGAGACCCACCACGAGCAGGTTGGAGTCGTCGGCCCCGAACTTCTTGATCACCGCGTAGGTGACAGCCGCGGTCCGATGGTGGCGCTGCCATTCGTCGATGGCAGAGACCGCTCCCTTGATCGTCTGTTTGATGTCAGCCATGTCAGCTCTCCGATCGACCAGGCTGGCTGCCGCTACACGAAGGTTCGGAGCACCAACTCCAACGGCTGACCGGCCGCATATCACCCTGCTACCCGCGACGCCTGCTCGAAAAACCGCCCCTCGATCAGGCGAAAGGATGACTAGACATACTGTGCTAGGCATCTTTGCGCAGCTTTCGAGATTCACCAGCGCCAATGGCACTCGAGGGATTGAGAGCTGGCTCGAGACCGTGGCGAGTTTATGGAGCCGAGCGGTGCTCGGACCACAGACCGACTGAGAGGGTTCGGAAGTGTCGGGAGGCCAACTCGCCACGTCCTTGATCATTCCGCCTCTGGCCTGCGGCGACCCCCATCGCGATATCCGCATGGATCAGCGAAGTTCGGAGTGCCAGCAGGGGTAGAAGCATGTCATGCCACGATCGAAACCCTCGCCCATGACGGCGAATCAGGCCAACCTCCTGCTCTTTGAAGTTGGCATCGTCGCTGCCTCTGCCCTGATTACAATCGGCGGGACCTTACGCACACTCTTGAAGGTCAAGAAGTCCGTCGAGGACGCCAAGGACTTGGCTGAAGGCGCAGTAAGTAAGGTGCTGTGATGCCCAGTCGTGCCGGATATGAGCTCCCTTGAAGGGCCGATCTATGCGAAAGTATCCCTTCTCAGAAGGCGACCTTCAGGGTGCGACGAATCTTCAACTGAAAGCCCAATAGACCACACCATCTGGTCCCAGCCCTGACCCAATGTGCCGCACGGAGGCGTAGAATTCACAATCACCAAGTGACAGGATGGCTGCTACGGCTTCC
>JAKAXG010000718.1 GCA_021827225.1 Actinomycetes bacterium
GGGGGGGAGGCGCTGGTGGTGGCCGCCAGCAGGGCGGTCCAGACCCGGGCGCCGGTGATCCCGTCGGTGGCCATCCCGTGGTCCGACTCGAAGGCCATCACGGCTCCCTGGATCATCACCGTGTACTGGCCCGGGACCCAGGCCGAGGCCAGGGTGGGCGGCGGCGAGGACCAGGTCCAGGTGAAGGTGCCGCTGGGCGGGTGCCAGACCGCGGCGGCGGCGCTGGCGGGCGGCGCCTGGCCCGCGGTGGGCGTCCAGCTGAGCGGCAGGTAGCCGAGCTGGGCCAGGAGCTGCTGGAGGCGCAACACGGAGCCGACCCCGGTGGTCCATGACCAGGTGCGGGCGGCGCCCAGTACCGAGCCGCCGGCCGACCGCAGGGTGGACGGGATGGTGACGGTGTAGGTCGTGGAGGGGGTGAAGGCGCCGGTCGGGGTGAACTGCAGCTGGTCCCCCGACGCCGTCCAGTTACCCGGCACCGCGGGTGAGATGGTCGGCAGCCCGTCCGCCGTGTCGACCGGGGCGCTGGTGGTGATGACCAGGGGTGCGCTGCCATCCACGCCCTTGGCCCCGGCGGCCGGGGTGGTGGCCGTGACCTGCAGAGGGATCTTCGGGACGACGGTGGTGGTCGTGGTCGAGACCTTCGCCCTTGCGCCCCCGCCACCCGCCGCCGACGACGGCTGGGAGCGCAACGCCAGCACCACCCCACCCGCGGCGATGACGGCGACGCCCAGCCCACCAGCCGCCACAGAAACATACTTACGCCGATGCCCGAAGTGCTTTGCCATACGAACGGCCTCCAGCCTAAAGCAGCCAGCTCCGCCTTCGGGGGTCGGATGTCCATTTCTACACGAAACCGACAACTCCATGGGGCACGTACGGTTCCTCCAGCCGGTCGATCTCGGCGTCGGACAGCTCCAGCCCCGCGGCGGCGACGGCGTCGTCGAGGTGGTGGGGCTTGGTGGCGCCGATGATGGGAGCCGTGACGAAGGGTTTGGACAGCATCCACGCCAGGGCGACCTGGGCCATCGGCACCCCCCTCTCGGCCGCCACCTCGGCCACCCGCTGGACCACGTCGCGGTCCGAGGATTCCGGGTCGTAGAGGCGGCTGCCGAAGGCGTCGGTCTCCGAGCGCCGGGTCGACTCGTCCCATCCCCTGGTGAGCCGGCCCCGGGCCAGCGGGCTCCAGGGGATGACACCTATGCCCTGGTCGGCGCACAGCGGCATCATCTCCCGCTCCTCTTCCCGGTAGAGCAGGTTGTAGTGGTTCTGCATGCTGACGAATCGGGTCCAGCCGTGCCGGTCGGCCAGGTACAGCGCCTTGGCGAACTGCCAGGCGTACATCGAGGACGCCCCCAGGTAGCGGACCTTCCCGGCCTTCACCACGTCGTGGAGGGCCTCGAGGGTCTCCTCGATGGGCGTGTGGTGATCGAAGCGGTGGATCTGGTACAGGTCCACGTAGTCCGTGCCGAGCCGCCTCAGGCTGGCGTCCAGCTCGGCCATGATGGCCTTGCGGGACAATCCGGCGCCGTTGGGGCCGGGCCTCATCCGGCCGTGCACCTTGGTGGCGATGACCACCTCCTCCCGCCTGGTGAAGTCGCGCAGGGCCCGGCCCAGGAACTCCTCGCTGGATCCCACGGAATAGACGTTGGCGGTGTCGAAGAAGTTGATGCCGGCCTCGAGCGCCCTCTTGATGAAGTCCCGGCTCTCCTCCTCGGGCAGGACCCACGGGTGGCCGCCCCGGGAGGAGTCGCCGTAGCTCATGCACCCCAGGCAGATGCGCGACACCTCGAGTCCGGTGCGGCCCAGCTTCACGTGCTCCATGCTTCTACCCTCCGGCGGTGACGAAATCGATGAGTGACTCAACCGAACCGACCAGGGCCGGTTCGAGATCGGCGTAGCTACGTACCTGCGACAGCAACTTCTTCCACAGCCGGCCCGGGACCGGCTCCCCGAGGGCGGCGCAGATCCCCTCCTTCCAGGGGCGGCCGGGCGGGATCACCGGCCACGCCGACAACCCCACCACCCCCGGGCGGATGGCCTGCCACACATCCACGAAGGGGGTGCCCTGGACGAGCACGTCCGGACCCTGCAGCGAGGCGGCGATGCGCGACTCCTTGGAGCCGGCTACCAGGTGGTCGACCAGCACCCCGAGGCGGGCGTCGGGCCCCGGCTGGTAGCGGTCGATCACCGCCGCGAGGTGGTCGATGCCGTCGAGCATCTCCACGACCACTCCCTCGACCCTCAGGTCGTCGCCCCACACCTTCTCCACCAGCTCGGCGTCGTGCAGGCCCTCGACCAGGATGCGGCTGGCCCGGGCCACCCGGGCCGGGCCAGCCTGCACGGCGATGGAACCCGACGCCGTGCGGGCCGGGCCCCCTGCCGGCGGTGCGGGCGCCGGCCTCACCAACGTCACCGTCTCCTTGGCCACGCGGAACGCCCCCCGGTGCAGGCTGAACAGCCGCTCCATCCCGGTGTTGGGCGAGCGCAGCACGACCGCCCCCTGGTCGAAGCCGACCACCTTGCCGGTGAAGCGCGATCCGAGGTGGGTGACGAGGAGGCCGGTGACGGCCTCCACCTCCCGGTAGACCTTCCCGGACCTCCACGGCCCGTCCACCGGGCCCGACAGGATCCCCGGTCCCATGCGATCAGCCATGGCCGGTCACGCTACCGGGACCGGGAGGCCCGACGGCGGAGGCCGATGGCCCGGCACCAGATGTCGGTCATGGCCTCGACGGCCCGGCTGTCATCGAAGGGAGCGCCGAGGAGGTGGCGGACCTCGGCGAAGTTCTCCACCATGCCGCAGAGCATGGCTGCGGTCAGATCGGCATCGAGGGCTCAGTCGGAGAT
>JAKAXG010000044.1 GCA_021827225.1 Actinomycetes bacterium
CGGAGGGGGCCAGGCGGGCGGCGGGGGCCAGTCCGGAACCGGCCAGGCCTCCGGGTCGGCCCCCTCCGGCACCCACGCGGCGGCCGACCAACCCGCCGCCAACCAGCTGAACGGCAATCCCCCGGCCGGCGCCGCCTCCGGCGGTTCCACCCCCACCCCGGCGACCGACATGGCCGCCACCGCCAGCCGGTCGCCTTACGCCGCCGAGCTCCAGGCCGTGCAGGCCATCGCCGCCGCCCTGAACGGCGGCCGGGCCGCCAACTCCCCCGGCCTGGCCACCCTGGTCCTGCTCCCGCTGCTGTCGTCGATGACGGCCCAACCCTGACCCGCCGACCATGAACAGCAAGATCCGCTCCGATCTGATCAAGCTGGTGATCTTCTTCGCGGTGGCCGCGCTGATCACCGTGAGCGTGGTCGCCACGCTGCTGGACCTGAAGCTGGGACAGCCCCAGAAGTCCTACCACGCCGTGTTCGCCAACGCCTCCGGGCTGCAGTCGGGCGACACCGTGCGCATCGCCGGCGTGGAGGTCGGCAAGGTCAGCGGCGTCAGCCTGACCGCCCACAACCGGGCCCGGGTCGACTTCACCGTCGCCTCGTCCAACCACCTGACGACCAACTCGCTGGCCTCCATCCAGTTCGAGAACCTGCTCGGCCAGCGCTACCTGCAGATCAGTCAAGGCGCGCCGGGAGGCAGCGCGCTGCACTCGGGGGCCACCATCCCCGAGTCGCGCACCAAGCCCGGCCTGGACCTGACGACGGTCTTCACCGGCTTCCAGCCCCTGCTGGCCGCTCTGGACCCCAAGCAGGTCAACGAGCTGACCGGATCGATCATCGCCGTCCTGCAGGGAGAATCGGGGGCGGTGGGGAATCTCATCAATCAGACGGCGTCACTCACCTCCAACCTCGCATCCCGTCAGACATTGATCAACCAGATCTTGGACAACCTCACCCCCCTCCTCACCAACGTCAACCAGAACGACTCGCAGCTGCAGTCGCTCATCGACGGCCTGGACAACCTGGTCACCGGCCTGGCCGGGCAGCGCCAGCAGATCGGTGACGCCATCGGCGGGCTGAGCACCCTCACCACCAACACGTCCAACCTGTTGAACAACGTCCAACCCACCCTGGACCAGGACCTGACCGGCCTCCGCAACGCCACCGGCGTCCTGCTGGCCAACCAGTCGCAGCTCGACACGGTCATCCGGGGGATGCCCCAGCTGTTCAACGCCTTGAACAAGGCGTCCGACTCGGGCAACTACCTCTCGGTCTACGTCTGCGACCTGAGCGTCCAGACCAGCGGTCCCATCAGCGTGAAGCTGTCCCCCGGCGTGCCGCAGAGCCCGCCGCTGACCGTCCCCACCGGGGTCATCGGCAACCAGGCCGTCCACTCGGGGGTCTGCCGGTGAGGAAGTTCCGCGAGCGCAACCTGGTCATCATCGCCGCCATCTCGGCCGTGGTGCTGATCGTCGCCGGCCTGTTCGCCCTCAACATCGGCAAGCTGACCGCCTCGACCTACAGCGCCGACTTCCGGTCGGCCATCGGGCTGAAGACCGGCGACGTGGTCACCATCGCCGGGGTGCGGGTCGGGGCGGTGAGCGGCATGAAGCTGGCCGGCGACGTGGCCCGGGTCACCTTCACGGTCAACGGCAACCACCACCTGGGTGACGACACGCTGGTCAACGTGAAGGTGCTCAACCCGGTCGGGGTGGAGTACCTGGAGCTGGTCCCCCGCGGCCCGGGCCAGCTGCACGGCACCATCCCGGTCAGCCACACCACCATCCCCGGCACGCTGGTGAGCGACCTGAACCAGCTGACCAACCAGACCCAGCAGACGAACCTCCCGCAGCTGGTGCAGGCGCTCAAGGTCCTCACCACCACGGTGGCCGCCAACAGCCCGACCCAGACCAAGGCGGCGCTCGACGGGGTGGCCCAGCTGTCGGCCGTCCTGGCCGGCCGCCAGCAGGAGCTCACCAACCTGGTCACCCAGGCCGACCAGCTGACCGGCCTGCTCAACAACCACAGCGCCCAGCTGGTCAACCTCCTCGGCCAGTCGTCGCTGCTCATGCAGGTCCTCGAGCAGCGCAAGGCGGCCATCAACAACCTGCTCACCACCACCACCGGCCTCACCAGCCAGCTGGACCACCTCATCTCGGGGGACCGGTCGGTGCTGGACCCGATGCTGGCCAACCTGCAGGCTCTGTCGCAGTTCCTGGCCAAGGACAGCAGCAACGTGGCCGCCGCCATCCCGCTCCTGGCGGCGTTCAGCCGCTACAGCGCCAACGTCACCGGCTCCGGCCCCTTCGCCGACTTCGTCGCCCCCACCCTGGTGGTGCCGGACAACCTGATCGCCGAGTGCGCCGCCATCGGCAAGCTCGACGCCCAGCGGGGGTGCCGGGCATGAGGCGCCTGATCCCCTGGATCGCCGGGGCGGTGGCGATCATCGTGATGGCCGTGCTCGTGGCGGTGGTGACCACCGGGGGCACGTCCACCCGGACCATCTACGCCCAGTTCAGCGAGGCGCCCGGCCTGTACAAAGGCAACCACGTGGACGTGCTCGGCATCCCCATCGGGACGGTCACGGCCGTCAAGCCGAAGCCCGGCTACGTGCTGGTGACCATGAAGGTGAACGGCGACGTCAAGATCCCGGCCGACGCCGACGCCGAGATCATGGCCCCCGAGGTGGTCGCCGACCGCTTCGTCCAGCTGGGGCCGGCCTATAGGTCGGGGCCCACGCTGGCCAGCGGGGCGGTGATCCCCCTGCGCCACACCGCCATCCCCCAGTCCGTCGACGCCGTCATCGCCAGCCTCACCGACCTGGCCCGCCAGCTCGGCCCGAACGGGGCCAACAAGACCGGCGCCCTCACCGACCTGGTCCACCAGCTGGCCACGTCGTTCGGCAAGAACGGTCCGGACTTCCACAAGGCGGTGGTGAACTTCAGCCAGGCCCTCAACGGACTGTCGGCCAACTCGCCGGCCTTCGCCGGCACCCTCAACAACCTGGGGAACCTCAGCCAGGCCCTGGCCGACAACTCCGGCGCCTACCGGTCGTTCGCCTCCAACCTGGCCCAGGTCAGCCAGATCCTCTCCAACGACCGCACCGACATCTCTGCCGTCATGTCCTCGCTGCAGAAGCTCTTCGCCAACCTGACCAGCTTCATCGAGCACGACGGCGCCACGCTGGGATCCAGCATCAGCAACCTGGACGTGTTCGCAAAGGCGCTGAACTCCCAGCAGAAGGCCCTGGCGCAGGCTTACAGCCTGACGCCGCTCGCCCTGCAGAACCTGTCCAACGCGGTGGACACCTCGGCCCCGGGCGGGGCCGCCCTGAGGGGCCGCTACGACCCGGTGGCCTCCACCCAGGGACTGTTCAACCAGGTGTGCGGCAGCGCCGCCCTGCGGTTCCTGGTGATCCTGGCCACCGGCACCCAGACCAACCCGCTGACCACCGCCGACTCGACCGACACCCTCTGCGCCGTCGGCAACGCCCTCAACGCCCTCACCCCCCCGCCCGGCGCCAGCCCCGGCCCGGACCTGACCCTGAAGGCGCTCGTCCCATGATCCGGCTGCGCACCGGCCGCCTGGCCGTCCTCCTCGCCGGGGCCGCCGTCACCCTGTCGTCGTGCGGCATAAGCCTCCAGTCGCTGCCGAAGATCGGCGGTGTGTCGGGGCCGACCTACACCCTGACGGCCACCTTCGCCAACGTGGTCAACCTGCCGGCCAACGCCCAGGTCCGGGTCGGCGCCTTCGCCGTGGGCTACGTGTCGTCCATCGCGGCCAGGAACTTCCAGGCCGTGGTCACCATGAAGATCAAGGACAAGACCCGGCTGCCGGTCGGGACGACCGCCTCCATCCGCTTCGACACCCCCCTCGGGGAGGACTTCGTCCTGCTCCAGCCGCCCGGGGGTGCGGCGGCCTCCGGGCCCCGCCTGACCAGCGGCACGGTGATACCGGAGAAGGACACCTCCACCGCCCCGAGCGTCGAGGACGCCTTCGGGGCCCTCGGTGCCCTGCTCAACGGCGGCGGCATCGACCAGCTGCAGACCATCATCGACCAGACCAACCTGGCCCTCAGCGGGAACCAGGGCAAGATCCGCTCGCTGATCAACTACCTGAACTCCACCCTGACGACCTTCTCCCACGACACCCCGTCGATCGACGCCGCCCTGCAGGCCATGGCCGATCTGTCCAAGACCCTGAACCAGGGCAGCTCGACCATCACCCAGGGCATCGGGGCCATCGGCCCGGCGGCCGACGTGCTGGCCAGCGAGACCGGCGACCTCAACGGGCTGCTCGCCAACCTGGACAAGCTGAGCTCGGCGGCCAACCACATCATCGAGGCCAGCGCCACCGGGACGGTGCAGTCGGTGCGGGCGCTCCAGCCGCTCCTGACCCAGCTGACCGGGGTGCAGCAGCAGCTGGGCCCGGCCCTCACCGCCATCACCGGCCTGGAGCGCAACACCCCGAAGGTGGTGCCGGGCAACTACGTGCAGCTGGCCGTCAACGCCACCATCCAGGTGCCGCCGGTGCCGTCCGACGCCCCGCCGCTGCAGAAGGTGACGGTCGACCCGCCCGACCCCAACCAGTCGTACAACCGATCGGCCGTCGCCACCATGATCGAGGGGGGCCTGCCGTGAGCCGCTCCATCCTGAGCCGGATCATCGCCCTTCTGGTCGTCACCGCCCTGGGCGTCTACTACATCGCCTTCGACGCCATCGGCGTCAAGCTCACCAACCAGCCGTTCACCGTGCACGTCGAGATGCCCGCCGCCGGCGGGATCTACAGCGACGCCTACGTGACCTACCGGGGCGTCGAGGTGGGCAAGGTGTCCGCCCTGCACCTGCACCAGAACGGGGTGACCGCCGACCTGGCCATCGACCACGGGGTGAAGATCCCCGCCGACGTGACCGCCAGCGTGCGCGAGCTGACCGCGGCCGCCGAGCAGTACATGGACCTGGTGCCGCCGAAGGCCACGCTGACGGCGGCCGCCTCGCCGGGCCCGTACCTCCAGCCGGGGTCGGTGATCCCCCGCAACCGGGTGACCGTGCCGGTGTCGGTCGGCACCCTGCTGAACACGGTCAACTCCCTGGTCGACAGCCTCCACGCGTCGGATCTGAACACGTTGAGCTCGGCGCTGGCCACCGGCCTGCAGAACGCCGGCTCCGATCTGCACTCGATAATCGTCAACGGCGACACCCTGGTCAACGCCCTGCAGTCGGCCATCCCCGGCACCACCAGGTTGATCAACGCCGGCAACACGGTGCTGTCCACGTTCAACGGCACCAACAACGACTTCCAGGACTTCTCGGCCAACCTGAACGCCCTCAGCGCCCAGGTGGCCAAGTCCAACTCCGATTTCGTGGCCCTGCTGCGCAACGGCGCAACCGCCAGCCAGACGTTGACGCAGTTCCTGAACCAGAACGGCGGCCCCATGGTGTCGCTGATCAACGACCTGTCCTCCGCCACCAACGTGGCCTACGCCCGCCGGGCAGCGTTCCAGGCCCTGTTCCAGGTACTGCCGCTGTTCGCGTCGAATGTAGCCATGGTGACGACGAACGGTCAGATCCGGTTCGAACTGACGTTCAACTCCAAGGACACCGTGTGTCCTTACACCTCCACCATGGCCGAACCGACTTCGCTCGTGGCCATGGCCGATCTCACCCGAAACTGCAATACGGAGGCCCCCGACCTGCTCCAGCGTGGCGCCGACAAGGCTCCCCCGCCGCAGGGATAGGAACGTTGATGACAATGGAATACGTGGAAAAAAGGCAGCCTTCCGCCCGCCGGACCCGCTCCCGGACGGCAACCGTCGCCCCGGCCGAGCCGGACCATCCCGTGGCGGAGGAGGCACCGTCAATGACCGAAGAGCCGATGACGGAAGAGCCCATGGACGACGACGAGTTGCTCGGGGCGCCCACCAGGCGCCGGCCCAACCTGCTCGGCCTGCTGGGCGCCGCCCTGGTGGCCCTGGTGGTGGCCGCCCTGGTCCTGTCCATCCTGGAATGGACAGGGGCCAACCGCCGGTACAGCTCCGAGAACTCGCTGCGCGCCAGCGCCCTGCAGGCGGCGTCCACCTACGGGGCGTACCTGTCCAGCTACGACTATTCGAACCTCAACGGCCCGACCGCCCCGTGGACGGAGGTGGACCAGCACTCGACGCCGTCGTTCCGCAAGGACTTCGACGCCACCAAGGCCAACCTGACCACCCTGGTCAACGACTACAAGGCCACGGCCAAGGGCAAGGTGATCGCGGCAGGTCTGAGCTCGGTGTCGTCGACCCAGGCGGTGGCCCTGCTGTTCATCGACCAGACGGTGACCAACACCGCCCAGAAGCCGGGTACGTCCACCCAGCCGCTGCGGGTGCAGCTGGTCATGGTGCGCCAGCACGGCCACTGGCTGATCAACAAGCTGCAGGTGCCCAGTTGAGGCTCCGGCATCTGACCCGTAGCGCCGCCGGTCGGGTCGGGGCGACGGGGGTGCTGGTGGCCTCCACGCTGGCCTTCACTACCACCGGCGCCACACCGGCCTACGCCGACGCATCCGCCCCGCCGCCGTTCAGCTCCCTGAAGGCGGCCTGCCCGGGGGCCTCCAACCCGGCCCTCGACGCCCCGGTGAACGCCCCATTCACGCCCTACGAGGTGCCGTTCCGGGCCATCATCTACGACGGGCAGATCACCCTGCCGCCGAACGTGGTGATCCCCCACCTGTACGCGGTGGCGTGCGGCCTGGTCCAGCTGCCCCAGCTCACCGGGACCATCACCGCCTCCAACATCCAGCTGGCCACCCCCAACATCTACGTGGCCGGCCTGGAGGCCCTGCCGGCCTCGGTGAAATTCGGCACCCTCCACGCCGACGTCTCCCTCGTCCCGGCCCACAACGGCGGCCTCGATGTCACCGTGACCGGCTCCACCGACGCCTCGGTCACCACGCTCGGCATGACGTGCGGGATCACCCTGAACGCCTCGTTCACCACCAAGACCGACGGCAGGCTGTCCGGCCAGCCGGTGACCGGCCCCACCCAGCAGGGCCAGGCCGTGGTGGTGGGCAACTCCTTCCCGGTGCCGGCCATCCAAGGGTCCAACACCGGGACCTGCCCGCCGTCGGTGGCCCAGACGTTCAACCAGGTCCTGCACCTCCCCCAGCCGCCCGGCGTCGGCACCTTCACCGCCCCGTTCTGCTTCGATTTCGAGCTGGAGCACACGACCATCCCACCCCGCACCGCAACCTGTCCCTGGCCCAGTTCATGATCCGCCACATCACCCGTCACCGACGGCTGCTGGCCATCGCGGCCGCCGGCTGTCTCGCCTCGACCCTGGCCGCCTGGGCCGGGCCCGCCGGCCCGGCCGCCGCCGACACCTCCCCCGGGCCTCCGGTGCCGGGGCTCAACTGCCTGCCCGAGCAGTTCCCCCACGCCGGCGCCCCCCGCAGCGCCCCGTCGGTGCCCTACGAGATCCCCTTCACCGCCACCCTGGGCCAGACCACCCCGGCCGGGATCCACGAGGGGGGCTACCTGCAGATCGCCAACAGCCTGGTCACCGCCACCCTGGGCGGTCCGCTGCAGCCGGACCCGACCACCGGCCAGATGTACGGGACCATCTTCGCCAAGGCCTGCGGGCTGATTTCCCTGCCCACCCAGAGCGGCGCCATCTCCGGTAACCCCTACGGCTCCGGCGGCGACCCCAACTACAACAACAACTTCGTGTTCGACCCGGCCCAGATCGGTGTCTCCCTGAGCGTCACCGGGGTGCCCGGCCTGCCCGTGCTGAGCGCCTTCGGGACCGCCGACGGCACCATGACCACCCAGATCGAGCCCAAGCCCGCCGCCAACGGCGGGCTGATGATCGCCTTCAACAGCTCGGCCAAGTCCACATCCGACTTCGGCCCGGCGCTGGGATCCCTGGCGGCCGCCCTCCTGCCGAAGACGGGCGTCACCCTCCCGCCCTCCATCACCTCCCTGCTCAACGGGCTGAACGTGGGCCAGATCGTCGGCAACACCGCCGGGTCGGCGTGCACCATCGCCATCGGCGACCTGCGCGCCGACGGGGTCAAGGACCTGGCGGCCACCGGTCTGAGCTACGCCCAGGCCACCAGCCCGGTGCAGTTCACCACCGGCACCAGCGGCAAGCTGACCGGCCGGCCGGTGACCGGGCCGATCACCGCCACCGACGCCACGCTGGTGGCCAACGACTTCCCGGTCGGGGCCATCGTGCCGACCACCACCCCGGCGGCCGGCTACCCGAACGCGGTGTGCACCCAGAGCAACGCCAACCTGCTCAACACCCTGCTCGGGCTGCCGTCCATCCCCGACCCGGCCACCGGCCACTACCCGAACAGCTTCTACGCCCCGAGCACCTTCGGTGTCTACACCTCGTCGTAGCCCCCGCCGGTTCCTCACCGCGATCGCGGTGGTGGCCGGCCTGCTGCTGTCCGGGTGCGGGACGGCCCACCGGCACTCCTCCACCCGGTCGCCGGTCACCGCCACCACCCTGGTGCAGGTGGACACCTGGACAGCGCCGACGGTCAGCGGGCCGCCCAGCCCGGCGTCGTTCTGCTCCGTGCTGACCGCCATGTACCGCCACGAGGCCCAGGTCCCGCTGGCCACGCAGAGCGTCAAGGAGCAGATCCTGCGCGACTACGTCCGGACCGTCCCCGAGGCGCTGGCCGCCGCCCCG
Source organism: Actinomycetes bacterium (assembly GCA_021827225.1). Next base: position 8,670 of record JAKAXG010000044.1, read on the forward strand.
GCCGACATCGCCCCGGCCGCCCGCACCTACCTGACCAGCGTGGCACAGATCCTCTCCGCCCTCGCCGCCGCCGGCCTGGACTACAAGAAGATCAAGCCGGGTACCCTCACACCATTGCTTCTGGATCCGCAGATCAAAGCGGCCGGTAATGAGGTCCTGGCCTACTCGCAATCGCAGTGCCACTACACCATCGGCGGCACCTGACCTGGCCCGCATCGAAAGGAGCACCTTTGGCGGCCCGCAGAACTGACCTGGGCGGGGTGACCGGCCTCCTCCGGCGCCTGCCCACCGAGGCCCAGGCCCTCATGACCATCATCCAGTCCGGGATGGTCGGCCCCGAGCGGGCGGACCGCCTGATCGGCATCTACCGGGCGCTGGAGCGCTACGGAGCCATGGGGGCGGCGGTGAGCGTCGCCGCCATCAGGCACGGTCGGCGCACCGCCGTGGTCGACGAACTGGGGTCGCTCACCTTCGAGGAGATGGACCGCCGCTCGAACGCCCTCGGCAACGCCTTCCGGGCCCGCGGTGTCCGTCCCGGCACCGGGGTGGGGATCCTGTGCCGGAACCACCGGGGGATGTTCGACGCCAGCTTCGGGGTGCTGAAGGCCGGCGGGCGGGTCCTGTACCTGAACACCGACTTCGCCGCCCCCCAGGCCAAGGAGGTGTGCGCCCGGGAAGGGGTGGAGATGCTGGTCTACGACGAGGAGTTCTCCGACATCGTGGCCGGCGTGGACGCGCCCAGGGGGCGGTTCGTGGCCTGGACCGACGACCCGGCCGGGGGCCGGGGCGACGGGCCGAGCCTGGAGTCGCTCATCGCCACCGGCAACCCGGCCGCCCCGCCGCCTCCCGGGTCGCCCGGCAACGTGATCATCCTGACGAGCGGCACCACCGGGACCCCCAAGGGGGCCAACCGGGGCCAGCCGAAGTCCCTGGCCCCCGTCGCCGCCATCCTGTCGCGCATCCCGTTCCGCTCCCGGGAGACCACCTTCATGGCGCCACCCGTCTACCACGCCTGGGGGCTCGGCGTCTCGGTGCTCACCCTGGGCCTCGGTTCGACGCTGGTGATGCGCCGGCGCTTCGACCCCGAGGACACCCTGGTGGCGCTGGCCGAGCACCGCTGCACCGCCCTGACGGTGGTGCCGGTGCTGCTGAACCGGTTGGTGTCGCTGGGCCCGGAGCGGATCTCCGAGTTCGACCTGTCGGCGCTGCGGATCATCGCCTCCAGCGGATCCCAGCTCGAGGCCGCCCTGGCCTCGCGGGCCATGGACCTCTTCGGCGACGTGGTCTACAACCTGTACGGCTCCACCGAGGTGGCCTGGGCGACCATCGCCACCCCCGAGGATCTGCGCGCCGCTCCCGGATGCGCCGGCAAGCCGCCCCTCGCCACCACGGTCAAAATCCTCGACGAACACGGCCGGCCGCTGCCCACCGGGAGCACGGGCCGTATCTTCGTGGGCAGCGGCATGGAGTTCGGCGGCTACACCGGCGGTGGCACCAAGGAGACGGTGGACGGGCTGATGGCCACCGGCGACGTCGGCCACTTCGACAGCGACGGCCGGCTGTTCGTGGACGGCCGCGACGACGAGATGATCGTCTCCGGAGGCGAGAACGTCTTCCCCCGCGAGGTGGAGGAGCTGCTGGCCAAGCACGACGCCGTCCTCGAGGCGGCCGCCCTCGGCGTGCCCGACGAGCAGTTCGGGCAGCGCCTGCGGGTGTTCGTGGTGCTCCGCGACGGGCACCACCTCGACGAGGAGGACGTGAAGGGCTACGTGCGGTCCAACCTGGCCCGCTACAAGGTGCCCCGCGACGTGACGTTCCTGCCCGAGCTGCCGCGCAACCCGTCCGGGAAGATCCTGAAGCGGCAACTGGCGCAGGCCGACGTCGAGGGGTGAGCATCGCGACATGAGCTACGCCGACCCCGCCCCCCGGGTCCCGGGGGGCGACTTCGGCACCACCGGGGTGCGCAGCCGCTTCCGGGGTCCCTACGCGGCCGGGCCACCGGCCCGGGACCTGGAGGTCCACGAGCCGGCACTGGGGACCTTCGGGCCGGCGGAGCTGGTCCGGATGGTGGTGGTGTACGTGGTCCTCAGCGTCTCGGTGGGCCTGGCCCTGGCCCGGTGGCTGCTGCGCCGGCGCAAGAGGAGCCCGTTCGCCGCCGCCTCGGAGGGCGCCGTGGACGGGCTGCTCCGCCTCGGCCCCACCTACGTGAAGCTGGGCCAGATCATCGCCTCCTCCCCCGGGCTGTTCCCCGAGCCGCTGGCCCGCAGCGCCCAGCGCTGCCTCGACGAGGTGCCGCCCTTCGACGGTCGCACCGCCCGGGAGATGATCCGCCGGGACCTGGGGCACCCCCCGGCCGCCATCTTCAAGCGCTTCGACGAGACGCCGCTGTCGGCGGCGTCGATCGGCCAGGTCCACGCCTGTGTTCTGCCCGACGGCCGGGAAGCGGTGATCAAGCTGCAACGGCCCAACATCCGCCGGCAGATGACCACCGACCTGCGGATCATGCACCGGCTGGCCAAGACCCTCGAACGCCACTTCGAGTGGGCCCGCAACGCCGGGGCCATCGCCCTGGTCGAGGACCTCCACAGCGTCACCTACCAGGAGCTGAACCCGGCGCTGGAAGCGTGGCGCCAGCACCGCTTCCGGGAGAAGCTGTGGGCGTTCGGCGACAACCGGTGGATCACCGCTCCCGAGATCTACTGGGACTACTGCGGCCCGCACATGATCTGCATGGAGCGCATGACCGGCATCCCGATGGACGAGTTCGACGCCATCCGCGACCAGGGCCTCGACGGGGAGCTGATCATCCGCCGGGGGGCCAAGACGTGGCTGGAAGCGGTGGTCGTGCACGGGCCGTTCCACGGCGACATGCACGCCGGCAACCTGTGGGTGCTCGAGGACGGCCGGGCCAGCTATCTCGACTTCGGGATCATGGGCGAGGTCCCCGACGAGTTCAAGTCGCTGATCAAGGACCTCTTCTACACCTTCGTGTTCGACGGCCGCTACAGCCGCATAGCCCGGGCGTACAAGAACCTCGGGATCATGAACGACGAGATGGGCACCGACGAGGAGGTCGGCATGCGCATCCAGATGGTCGTCGCCCCCATGATCGGCAACTCCTCCAGCATGAGCCTGGCCAGCTTCATCATGTCGTCGCTCGAGATGATGAAGCAGTACGGGCTCACCGCCCCGAAGGAGATGGTGCTCTTCTCGAAGCAGATGCTCTACATGGAGCGCTACATCAAGGGCCTGGCCCCGAACTGGTCGTTCGCCTCCGACCCGTACCTGCTCAAGAACATCTTCCCCGAGGAGGCGGCCAAGAAGGCCGCCGAGCTCGGGATGGTCTTCCCCGACTGACCGATGAGCGCTTCACCCGAACCCTACCCCGACACCACCGGCGGCCCCGACGAGGACTGGAGGTCGGTCATCCCGGCGGGGGGACCGGCGGTGCAGGCCGTGGCCCTCATGGACCTGGAGCTGCGCACCCTCAGCGCCTCGCTGGTCACCGCCGCCTCGGTCCCCGGAACGCTGCGGCGCCGCTCGGCGGAGGAGCACCGGGCCGCCGCCGAGTTCTACGCCGGTCTCAGCCGCAGCGGTGACGCCCGGGAGCTGTTCGTGGCGCCGCCGGCCGGGGTCGAGGTGCGGGCCCGCCCGGCCGGCCGCCTCCCGTGGGCACCGGGGATCTCCCGGGTGGACCTGCTCAGCTTCAGAAGCCCCTACCAGGTGCTCTATCCGGCCGCCCGGTCCCGCTTCGAGGCCCACCGCCGCAACACCGTGGCCCGAGCCATGCACTGGCGCCACGACGACGGCCCCAGACCGACGATCATCGTCGTCCACGGGTTCACCGGGTCCCCGTACTGGCTCAACAGCGCCTTCTTCCAGCTGCCGTGGTTCTACCGCCACGGCTGCGACGTGGTGCTGGCCATGCTGCCCTTCCACGGCCCCCGCAACGACGTCCCGGCGCCGTTCAGCGGTTCGGCTCTCTTCGCCGACGGGCTCAGCACCTTCACCGAGGCCATCTTCCAGAGCATCTGCGATCTGCGGGTGATCGTCGACCACCTGGAGGCGACCGGCGCAGCCAACATCGGCATCACCGGGCTGTCGCTCGGCGGCTACGTCACCGCTCTCATGGCCGGCGTGGAACCGCGCCTGCACTTCGCCATCCCCAACAGCGCGGTCACCGAGATGCCGTCGTTGATCGACGACTGGTTCCCGGCCAACCGGGTGATCAACGCCGGGCTGCGGCTGGCCGGGATCGACCCCGAGACCCACGCCGCGGCGATGCGGCTGCACAGCCCCCTCCGCTTCCCCGCCCAGCTGGCCAGGGACCGCCTGTTCATCATCGGGGGCCTGGCGGACCGGCTGGCCCCGCCGGAGCAGTCCGCCCGGCTGTGGGCCCACTGGAACCGACCCCGGATCCACTGGTTCCCGGGCAGCCACATCCTGCACCTCAGGCGGGCGGTGTACCTTCGCGAGATCGGCCGGTTCCTGCGGGACACCGGCTTCAGCCCCGGCTGAGCACAGCCGGGGTCGAGTCCTGAGGAGGGGCCCCAGCTTTGTCCAACCGAAGAGCAGCCGGCGCCGCCGCCGCGGTGGTCGCGGCCGTGGCGGTCGCCGCGTGCGGTTCCTCAACGCCCAAGGTGAGCGCCGCCACCCTCCTGCAGAAGGCCAAGTCCACCCTCGACGCCGCCTCGGCCGTGCACTTCAAGCT
>JAKAXG010000045.1 GCA_021827225.1 Actinomycetes bacterium
ACCTGAACCAGCCGATCGTGGGCATGGCCGCCACCCCCGACGGTCACGGCTACTGGCTGGTGGCCGCCGACGGCGGCGTCTTCTCCTTCGGCGACGCCGCCTTCCACGGCTCCACCGGCGGACAGCGCCTGAACCAGCCCATCGTCGGCATGGCGGCAACCCCCAGTGGCCACGGCTACTGGCTGGCGGCGGCCGACGGCGGGATCTTCGCCTACGGCGACGCCGGCTATCACGGCTCGACCGGCGGACAGCGCCTGACCGCTCCGGTGGTGGCACTGTCGCGGACACCCAGCGGCCACGGCTACTGGCTGGCCGCCGCCGACGGAGGCGTGTTCAGCTTCGGTGACGCCGCCTTCCAGGGCAGCGCCTCACCCGAGGCCACCGGGACGCAGGTCGCCGCCATGGCGTCCGCGCCCACCGGCAGCGGCTACTGGCTGGCCACCGCCCCCGCCCCGCCGCCCCCCGGGGGCCAGAACGTGCAGGCCGCGTCCGGGCCCAACGGCACGCCCATGGGCACCTTCGGTGTCACCTGCTACGACAACCACGGCTACACGGCTAGCGGCGCCTACACCAGCAGCCAGACGGTGGCCGTCGACCCGTCGGTCATCCCCCTCGGCACCCACATCTACATCGCCGGCGTCGGGGAACGCATCGCCCAGGACACCGGCGGTGCCATCAAAGGCAACCGCCTCGACATCTGGGAGCCCACCTACCAGGACTGCATGAACTGGGGCTACCAGAACCGCGAGGTCTGGCGGCAGGGCTGACACAACCGGGAGGGCGGCGGGCGGCCGTAGGCTGCGCGCCGTGAAGTTCGACGCCATCCTCCTGCTGTCCTTCGGCGGACCGGACGGGCCCGACGACGTGAGGCCGTTCCTGGCCAACGTCCTGCGGGGCCGTCCGGTACCCGCCGCCCGGGTCGAGGAGGTGGCGGCCAACTACCTGCGCTTCGGCGGCCGCAGCCCCATCAACGACCAGAACCGGGCCCTCCTCGCCGCCCTCCGGGCGCGGAGCGACCGGCCCGTGTACTGGGGCAACCGCAACTGGCATCCGTTGCTGGCCGACACCGTGGCGAGAATGCGCGACGACGGCATCGGACGCGCCGCTGTGTTCGCCACGTCGGCCTATTCGTCCTACAGCGGCTGCCGGCAGTACATCGAGGACATGGACGCCGCCCGGGCGGCGGTCGGCACCGGGGCCCCGGAGCTGGTGAAGGTCCGCCCCTTCTACGACCATCCGGGGTTCTTCGCCCCTCTGGCCGAGGGCCTGGCCGCCGCGGTGCAAGACGCCGGCGGGGACGCCCCGGTGTTCATGTCGGCCCACAGCATCCCCCAGGCGATGGCCGCCACCTGCGACTACGAGACGCAGCTGGCGGAGACGGCGGCGAGGATCGCCGCCATGGCCGGCGTGGAGGACCGGAGGTGGCGCCAGGTGTACCAGAGCCGCTCCGGCCCGCCGACGCAGCCGTGGCTGGGGCCGGACATCCTCCAGGCCATCGCGGAACTGCCGGCGGGCACCGGCTCGCTCGTCGTCGCGCCCATAGGCTTCGTGTCGGACCACATGGAGGTGGTCTTCGACCTCGACACCCAGGCCTCGGCGGCCGCCGCCGAGCGGGGCATCCGCATGGTGCGCAGCGCCACTCCCGGCAGCTCCCCTCGGTTCGCGTCGATGGTGATCGACCTGGTGGAGGAGCTGGAAGCGGCCGGCGGCCGGCCGGCGTGGTGCCATCAGGGGTGCTGCCCGGGCCCGTCCCGGTAGATTCGCGTCGTGAGCACTGAAGACGTGGTGGCGGCCCGGCGCGACAAGACCATGGCGGAGCTCGACCAGCTCCTGGAGCGGCGGCGGCCCGACGCCAGGGCGAGCGTGCTGGGCGCCGGAAGCGACGACCTGGAGACCGGCCGCCGGTACCTGGCCGTGCTGGCGGCGGGCGGCTACGCCGTCCCGTCGTGGCCGGTCGAGCACGGCGGCATGGGTCTGGCCGGCGAGGAGGCCGGCGCCGTCCGCTCGGCCCTGTCCGCCTTCGAGGCCCCCGACCTGTACCCGTGGATGGTGGGGCTGGACCTGATCGGCCCGACCATCCTGGTGCACGGCAACGAGGAGCAGAAGGCCCGCTGGCTGCCGGGGATCCGCAGCGGGGAGGAGATCTGGTGCCAGATGTTCTCCGAGCCCGACGCCGGTTCGGACCTGGCCGGGCTGAAGGCCCGGGCCGCCCGCGACGGTGACGGCTGGCGGGTGAGCGGGTCGAAGGTCTGGACGTCCCGGGCGCACTACTCCAAGTGGGGCCTGCTGCTGGCCCGCTTCGACACGTCGCTGCCCAAGCACAAGGGGATCGTGGCGTTCGGGCTGGACCTGGAGGCGCCCGGGGTCACGGTGAAACCGCTGGTGCAGATGAACCGGGACGCCCACTTCAACGAGGTGTTCATGGACGACGTGTGGATCCCCGACTCGGACCGCATCGGCGAGCCCGGCGAGGGGTGGCGGGTGGCGTTGACCTGCCTCACCTTCGAGCGGGGGTCGCTGGGCGGTGGGCTGGGGGTGCGCGAGGACCAGGTGCTCCGCCTGGGCCGCATGGTGGCACCCGAGGACCCGGTGGCCCGGGACGAGTGGGCCCGCCGGATGGCCGACTACCAGGTGATCCGCATGACCGAGCTGCGCTCGGAGGAGGCCCGCAAGGCCGGGCGGCCGCCGGGGCCGGAGGACTCGGGCTCGAAGCTGCGGGGGACGGCCATGATCAAGAAGCTGGCCGGCCTGGCCATGAGGGTGGAGGGTCCGGCGGCCGCCGCCAACGACGGTGAGGCCGACGAGTGGCTGAACATGTTCCTGGTCAGCCCGTCGTTGTCCATCCGGGGCGGCACCGACGAGATCCAGCGCAACATCCTGGGCGAACGGGTGCTGGGGCTGCCGCCCGAACCGCGGGTGGACAAGGACAAGCCCTTCTCCGAGACGACCTAGCCCGGCCATGGAACTCCGCCCGGCCGAGCCGTCCGACGCGCTCGACGTGGCCCGCGTCCACGTGCGCTCGTGGCAGGCCGCCTACCGGGGGTTGCTGCCGGCGGACTTCCTCGCCTCTCTGGACCCGCAGCGCCGGGCCCGCTCCTACACCTTCGGGGAGGACTCGGCGGACTCCCCCTTCACCGTCCTGGCGGTGCGCGACGGGCGGCCGTGCGGGTTCGCCACCACCGGGCCGGCCCGCCCCCCGGGGCAGGCGGGCGTCGGCGAGCTGTACGCCATCTACGTCGACCCCGACGACTGGGGCAGCGGAGCCGGCCGGGTCCTGATCGGCGCGGCCCGCGACCGGCTGGGCCGCCTGGGCTTCACCGAGGCGGTGCTGTGGGTGCTGGAGGGCAACGCCCGGGCGGAACGCTTCTACCGGGCGGACGGCTGGGCGCCCGACGGCGGCCGGCGGGTCGAGCGGCTGGGCGGGGCCTGGCAGGAGAGCGGCCGGGTCGCCGACCCGGTGGTGCTTCCCGAGCTGCGCTACCGCCGGCCGCTCTAGGCGCCTACTCCGAGGTGTCCATGCGGCGGAACCCCTCGGCCAGGGCCCCGTCGGGCAGGCCGGCGCGCCGGGCCTGCGCCGTCAGCCAGCCCCGCATCCGCTCCTCCAGCGTCCCGTCCCGGTCGGTCTCCTGGCTCACATGGCAGCGCAGGGCGTCGAGCTTCTTGTCGAAGGTGGCGGTCACGTCGACGTAGGTGTCGGGCGCCGGGCCCCCCATCAGCCACACCTCCGACACCACGTGGGCGTCGAGCCCGTCGGCGGCCAGCTCCGGGAAGGCGAACTGGTTGCGGGAGTCCGGGTACACGGCGCAGAGGGCGGCCTCCCCGGCGGCCAGATGGTCGGGGTGGCTGGCGAACACCCGGTCGTAGTTGCGCTCCGGCGACTGGCACACCACCCGCTGGGGTCTCACCTGGCGGATCACCCGGGCCAGGTCGCGGCGCAGGTCCATGGTCACCTCCAACCGCCCGTCGGGGTACCCGAGGAACACGACGTCGGTCACGCCGAGCACGGCGGCCGCCGCCGTCTGCTCCTGCCGGCGGATGCCGCCGATGCGCTCGCGCGGCACCGTCGGGTCGAAGCCGCCGGCGTCGCCGTCGGTGATGATGCAGTAGGTCACCTCCGAGCCCGATGCGGTCCACGACGCCACGGACCCCCCGGTGCCGAAGTCGACGTCGTCGGGGTGGGCGGTGATGACGAGGATTCGCGACGGAGTCATGGCTTCGGAAGGTACCGGGACGGGCGTCTATTGTTGAAGGTGCCGGGCTGACCAGATGGGAAGGGCTTGAAGGCCCCAGCCTGGAGGATCCCGCTTCGGCGCGTCCGGTCCTCCCTTTTTCCCGGAAAAATTCTAGGAGCCGAATGGCTGACACCACCACCCCTGTCCCCCCCTATCGCGTGGCCGACATCTCCCTCGCCGACTTCGGCCGGCGGGAGATCAACCTGGCCGAGGTCGAGATGCCCGGTCTCATGTCCCTCCGCAAGGAGTACGCCGACGAGAAGCCGCTGGCCGGAGCCCGCATCACCGGCTCGCTGCACATGACCGTCCAGACCGCCGTGCTGATCGAGACGCTCGTCGCTCTCGGCGCCGAGGTGCGCTGGGCGTCGTGCAACATCTTCTCCACCCAGGACCACGCCGCCGCCGCCATCGCCGCCGCCGGCATCCCGGTCTACGCCTGGAAGGGCGAGACCCTGGAGGAGTACTGGTGGTGCACCGAGACGGCGCTGCGCTGGCCGGACGGGCAGGGCCCCAACATGATCCTCGACGACGGCGGCGACGCCACCCTGCTCGTCCACCTGGGGGCCGAGTGCGAGCGCGACGGCAAGGTCCCGGAGCTGGGCCCCGACGACTCCGAGGAGTACGGGGTCATCCTGTCCACCCTGAACCGCACCCTGCGCGAGGACGGGAAGCTGTGGACCCGGATGGCCGAGGGCATCAAGGGGGTCACCGAGGAGACCACCACCGGGGTGCACCGGCTGTACCAGCGCAACGAGCGCGGCGAGCTGCGCTTCCCGGCCATCAACGTGAACGACTCGGTGACCAAGTCCAAGTTCGACAACCTCTACGGCTGCCGGCACTCCCTGATCGACGGCATCTTCCGGGCCACCGACGTCATGATCGCCGGCAAGGTGGCGGTCGTGTTCGGCTACGGCGACGTGGGCAAGGGCTGCGCCCAGTCCCTGCGCGGCCAGGGCGCCCGGGTGATCATCACCGAGATCGACCCCATCTGCGCCCTGCAGGCGGCCATGGAGGGCTACCAGGTGCTGACCCTCGACGACGTGGTGGAGACGGCCGACATCTTCGTCACCGCCACCGGCAACCGCGACATCGTCACTGCCGAGCACATGTCGCGCATGAGGCACAACGCCATCGTCTGCAACATCGGCCACTTCGACAACGAGATCGACATGGCCGGCCTGGCCCGCATCCCGGGCATCAAGAGGACCCAGATCAAGCCGCAGGTCGACTCCTGGGACTTCCCTGCTACTCCAGAGAAGCCGGGCGGCCACTCGGTGATCGTGCTGGCCGAGGGCCGACTGGTGAACCTGGGATGCGCCACCGGCCACCCCAGCTTCGTGATGTCGTCGTCGTTCACCAACCAGGTGCTGGCCCAGATCGAGCTGTTCACCCGCACCGAGGAGTACCCGGTCGGGGTGTACGTGCTGCCCCGCCACCTGGACGAGAAGGTGGCCCGCCTGCACCTGGAGAAGCTGGGCGTGCGCCTCTCGCAGCTCTCCGAGCGCCAGGCCGAGTACCTCGGCGTCCCGCTCGAGGGGCCGTACAAGCCGGACTTCTACCGGTACTGAGGGGGGCTGACGGTGGGCGGTGTCGGGGCCTATCCGGGCACGTTCGACCCGCCCACCGTCGCCCACCTGGCGGTCGCCGAGGCGGCCTGGCGCCAGGGGGCGCTGACCCGGGTGGAGCTGGTGGTGTCGCGCCGGCCGCTCGGGAAGGCTCCCTCGGCCCCGTCGTTCGACGACCGGCTGGCCGTGCTGCGGGCGGTGGCGGCCAGCCGCCCGTGGCTGGACGTGACGGTGACCGACCGCCGCCTGATCGCCGAGGTGTGCGAGGGCTACTCGGCGGTGATCATGGGCCTGGACAAGTGGCACCAGGTGCTGGACCCGGCGTGGTACGGCGGGTCGTTGTCCGACCGGGACCGGGCGGTGGCCTCCCTGCCGACGGTGCTCCTGGCGCTGCGGGAGGGGTCCCCGCCGCCGTCATCGCTGCCGCCGGCGGTGCGGGTGCTGTCGGTACCGGCCGATCACCTGCCGGTGTCGTCCACCCTGGCCCGGGCCGGGCGGGTGGAGTGGATGGCCGAGGAGGCGGCCCGTTTCGACACCGACACCGGGGCGTGGAGCGATCCGGACCGCTACCTGCGGTGGTGCGCCGAGCGGGAGGCCCCCTGCGGGGCGGCACCCGGCCCCGCCGGCGGTGCCGCTAACCCGAAGCCGTCCCCGACTAGCCTCTCGCCGATGCCCGGCCGGACCAACCCACCCGAGGAGTGACCCCGATCTACGCCGCCGGAGCGCTCCTCGTCGTCGCCCAGATCATGGGGATCTACGCGCTCATCACGCGGAAAGCCGACTTCATCTTCGCCATCGTCATGGCCGCCCTCCTGGTCTGCGCGGTGGTCCTGGGCGGCTACGGGGTGTACCACCGGCTCCACTAGCCGGCACCGAATATCGCTCGTGGCGCCCGCCGGCGCACGCCACCATGGAGGCGATGCCCCCCGCCCTCCGACTACGACCCTTTCGTCCGGCCGACCGCCCCGCCGCCCTGGCCGCCCACGACGCCCTCGTGGCCGACAACTTCTCCTTCCTCCTCGATTACAGCCCCGGCGAGTCCTGGGCGGGCTACCTGGCCCGCCTGGACGACCACCGCCGGGGAGTCGGCGTCCCGGCCGACCGGGTGCCGAGCACCTTCCTGGCCGCCGTCACCGGCGTCGAGCTGGTGGGCCGGGTGTCCATCCGCCATCAACTGAACGAGTTCCTGGAGACGCTGGGGGGCCACATCGGCTACGCCGTTGTTCCGGCCCGACGGCGGCGCGGGTACGCCACCGAGATACTCCGCCAGTCCCTGGTGGTGGCCCGCTCGCTCGGCATCGACCGGGTGCTGGTCACCTGCGACGACGACAACGTCGGGTCGGCCACGGTGATCGAGCGCTGCGGTGGGGTCCTCGAATCGGTGGTCCCGGACCCCGGTGGCGGGGCGCCGAAGAGGCGCTACTGGATCGACTGACCGCCGGCGGGGAGCCGGCGGGCTGGTTGGCCGGCGAGTTGGCCGGCCGGTTGGGGTGCCGGCAGGCGGGCTGGGGGCCGGCAGGGGCGGCGGGCTGGGTGGCGCCGAAAGGTGGATCACCCCCTCCCCCGGCCATACGATCCACCTCTCGATCCCGCAGCCCGATCAGACGATGCGACCGAGCTACGGCCGGCTGACCCGCCGGCCACGCCGGCCCGCCGGCAACGCTGGGGCGCCCCGGCCTACCGGCCCTTGAAGTCCGGAGTCCGCCGCTCGAGGCTGGCCCGGGTGCCCTCGGCGAAGTCCTCGGTGCTGCGCAGGCGGATCTGCTCGGCGTCCTCCCGGCGGGTGATCCGGGCCACCTCGTCGGCCAGGTGGCCGCGCATGGTCTGGCGGATGGACCGCACGGCGAGGGGTGCCGACCCGGCGATCTCGGCGGCGAGGGCCCGAGCCGCCGGTCGTACCTCGGCCAGGTCCACCAGACGGTCGGCCAGGCCCCGGGCGTGGGCCTCCTCCCCGGTGATGCGCCGACCGGTGTAGAGCAACTCCAGAGCGAACTGCTGGCCGACGATGGGCGGCAGGGTGATGCTCAGCCCGAAGCCCTGGTGGAACCCCAGCCGGGCGAAGTTGGCGGCGAAGCGGGCCTCCCGGGCCGCCACCCGGAAGTCGGCCGCGCAGGCCACTCCGAGGCCACCACCGATGGCCGCCCCCTGGACCGCCGCCACCACCGGCAGTGGTGCCCGGAACAGCCGGGCCGCCTGCTCGTAGAGTGACGAGGCCCCCTCCTCGGGAAGGGCCTCGGCTTCGCTCTCCTGGTGGAAGTCGGCGCCGGCGCAGAAGTGCTTGCCCTCCGAACACAGCACGATGGCCCGGCAGTCGCCGGCGGCCAGATCCTCGAAGGCGTCGGCGATGTTGCGGATGAGAGTGGCGTCGAAGAAGTTGTTCGGCGGACGGTGGATCTCGACCTCGGCTACGAAGTCCTCTCCGAGATCCGCGCTCACATCACCAAACTGCTTGGGCACTTTGTCCTCCCGTATCCGGCCTCATGGGGCGCAGGCTCTGACCGGCGAAGCTAGCCGGTCGGAGCCGACCGGCGGCCGGCCAGCCCGGAGGCGCCCACAGATCAGGACCGCAGGGCGACCAGCCGGCGGCCCGCCTCGTCGAGCACCTCCGGCCGCTTGCAGAAGGCGAAGCGGACCAGGGGGGTGGGCGCCAGCGGATCGGAGTAGAAGGCGGCGGCCGGGACCGCCACCACCCCGCAGCGGGAGGGCATCTCCCGGCACAGCTGCGCTCCGTCCAGGTAGCCGAGCGGCCCGGTGTCGACCACCACGAAATAGGTGGCGGAGGGGACGTGCACGGCGAAGCCGGCGGCGACCAGTGCGGCGCACAGACGGTCCCGCCTCTCGCGGAGGGACCAGGCAGCGCTGGCGAAGAACGAGTCGGACAGCCGGAGGCCGGCGGCGACCGCCGGCTGGAACGGGGCCCCGTTGACGTAGGTGAGGAACTGCTTCACCGTGCGCACCGCGGCGACGAGCGGGGCGGGCCCGGTCACCCAGCCGATCTTCCACCCGGTGAACGAGAACGTCTTGCCGGCGCTGGAGATGGTCAGGGTCCGTTCGGCCATGCCCGGCCGGGTGGCGAGCGGCACGTGGTGGCCGTCGAAGACCAGGTGCTCGTAGACCTCGTCGGTGACGGCGATCAGATCGTGCTCGATGCAGATCCGGGCGATGTGGTCGAGTTCCTCGTCGGAGAAGACCTTGCCGGTGGGGTTGTGCGGCGTGTTCAACAGGAGCAGCCTGGTCCGCGGTGTCACGGCGGCGGCCAGATGGGCCGGATCGAAGGTCCAGTCGGGAGGCTGCAGGGGGATGGTCCGGCGCTGGGCGCCAGCCAGGGCGATGGCCGCCGTGTAGCTGTCGTAGAACGGCTCGAAGGTCAGGACCTCCTCCCCCGTCTCGCACAGCGCCAGGACGGCGGCGGTGATGGCTTCGGTGGCCCCGGCGGTGACCAGCACCTCGGTATCGGGGTCGAGTGTCACCTGGTAGAAGCGCTTCTGGTGCTCGGCGACGGCCAGGCGCAGATCGGCGATCCCCGGTCCGGGCGGGTACTGGTTGACGCCCTCACGGATGGCCTTCACCGCGGCTTCGGACACCTCGGCCGGCCCGTCGGTGTCGGGGAATCCCTGGCCCAGGTTGATCGATCCGGTGGCCTCCGCCAGAGCCGACATCTCGGCGAAGATCGTGGTTCCCAGGCCCTGGAGCCGAGCGGCCAGGTAGGGCTGCCGTCGCGTCACCTCCCTGGCTTACCGAGTCCGCGCCGGGCCGGCAAGTCCGCCCTGACCGGGGCCGCGGGAACGCCCGCGCCGACGGGAGAAAAATTCTGCCCATTCCGTTGGCCGCGCCCATCGGCTAGCGTTACCGCCCGTCTTGTTGCGCCTCGCCGAGCTTGTGCGAGCGGGCTCCTCGACCGGGAGGGTCGGAGACGGTCTCGCGAAGCGGACGATGGTCGGCCTCAGTGTCGCCGTTGTCTCATTCGGCGCGACCCTGTGGCCGGTGGTACCGGCGGCCGGCGCCGATCCCATCAGCTCGGCGAAAGCCCAGGTCAGCGCCCTGCAGAGCCAGGTGGTGGCCAGCGCCAGCCGCATACGGGACCTGACCCTGGCCTATGAGGAGGCCAACACCAGGGCCGCCACCCTGGCCCAGCAGGTGGCCACCGACCGGGCCCAGCTGAGCGCGCTGCAGGGCCAGCTGGACTCGACCAGGAACGCCCTGCGCCAGGAGGCGATACTCGGCTACACCGGCGCCGAGGCGAGCCCTCCCAGCGACACGCCGGTGTCCATCCGCGACGTGGCGGTGCGCGCCGAATACCTGCAGGTCGCCTCCGGCGACATCTCCAACACCCTGGACCGCTACCGCACGCAGCAGGCGGAGCTGGCGACAGCCGAATCAGCCCTGGCCGGGGAGCTGAAGGCCAGCAACGCGGCAGCGGCGGCGACCGCCTCCGCCCGCCAGCAGGCCCTGTCGGAGGCCACCTCGGTGCAGGATCAGCTCCAGCAGGTCCAGGGCCGCCTCGACCGGCTCATCGCCGACCAGGTCGCCGCCCGCCAGGCGGCCAACCGGGCGGCGGCGCAGGCCCGAGCGCAGGCCGCGGCCCGGGCCAGCGCGCAGGCTGCAGCCCAAGCTGCGGCGGCTGCCGCCGCAGCGGCGGCCCGCCAGGCTCCTCCCACCCAGGGTCTGCCGGTCAACGGCGGACTGGTGAGCGTGGTCCGCAGCGTGGTCGCCCCCCCGCCGGCCCCCGCGCCGACGGTCGTCCCCGCGCCGACGGTCGTGGCTGCGCCGGCGCCGGCGCCCAGTTCGGGCGGTGCAGGTGGTGTCTGGCTCCAGCTCCGGGAGTGCGAGTCGGGCGACAACTACCAGGAGAACACGGGCAACGGGTTCTACGGCGCCTACCAGTTCAGCGCCTCCACGTGGACGGGGATGGGCTACCCGGGCCGTCCCGACCTCGAGCCCCCCGCCATGCAGGACCAGGCGGCCCAGAGGCTGCAGGCGGAATCGGGATGGGGCCAGTGGCCGGCATGCTCGGCCGCCTTGGGCCTGCACTGATCCGCCCACCCACCCGGATGTCCCGACCCGCCCCGGCGGGTCGGTAGCCGCCAGCCGCGCAGCCAGCCGCCGGCGCGACCGGGAGCCGCCGGCGCCGCGCCGGATCGGGCCTCAGCCGGGCTAGCCTGGCCGTCCAGCCATGACCGCTTCCGCCACCGACGAACCTCTCGACCCTTTCGCCTGCCCGCGCTGCGGGACGACCGTGACCGAACGCTTCTGGGGTCCCTGCACCGCCTGCCGGGCCCAGCTGACGGCGGCCTACGGGTCGGCCGGCGCCGCGCCGGCGGACGTCGAGAGCACCCGGTATGAACCGGCCATGCACGTAGTGCCCAACCACGTGGCGACCAAGGATTGACCCGCCGGCTGATCCTGGCGTCGGCATCGCCGGCCCGCCGCTTCCTGCTGGAGTCGGCCGGGCTGAAGCCGGAGGTGATGGTCAGCCACGTGCCCGAGGACGGGGTCGACCATCTGACGCCAGCCCAGGCAGTGGCCGAGCTGGCCCGGCGCAAGGGACTGGCCGTGGCCGCCCGGCTGACGCCCGACCCGGCCCCGGCCCCGACCTCCGCCGGCCCCTCCCAGCTGACGCCCGACCCGGCCCCGGCCGCTGCCACCCCCGCCATGACGCCTGGCGCCGTGGTCGTGGCCTGCGACTCGCTCCTCGAGTTCGAGGGCGAGGCGTGGGGCAAGGCGGCGTCGGCCGAGGAGGTGATCAGCCGGTGGAAGCGCCTGCGCGGCGCCACCGGCCAGCTCCACACCGGCCACTTCGTGTTCGATACCGCCGGCGGGCGGTCGGCCGGGGAGACCGACACCGCCGTCGTCCACTTCGGACGGCCCTCCGACGCGGAGATCGCGGCCTATGCCCGGACGGCGGAGTCGCTGCAGGTCGCCGGCCCGTTCACCCTCGAGGGCCGCTCGGCGCCGTGGATCGACTCGATCGAGGGCAACTACGGCACCATCACGGGGATCTCCCTGCCTGTGCTGCGCCGGCTCCTGGCCCGGGTCGGGACGGACCTCCTGGACCTGTGGGCCTGACCATCGGGCCCCTGTCGGTGGACCCGCCGGTGGTCCTGGCCCCCATGGCGGGGGTCACCAACCCCCCCTTCCGCCAGCTGTGCCGGGAGTACGGGCCGGGGCTGTACGTGAGCGAGATGATCACCGCCCGGGCGGTCCTCGAGCGCAACGAGAAGACCATGCGGATGGTGCAGCCTGCTGCGGGCGAGAAGCCCCACAGCGTCCAGCTGTACGGGGTCGATCCCAGCGTGATGGACGCCGCCGTGCGCATCCTGGTGGCTGAGGTCGGCGTCGACCACATCGACTTGAACTTCGGCTGCCCGGCGCCGAAGGTCACCCGCAAGGGCGGGGGCGCCGCCCTGCCCGCCCACCCGGTGCTGTACCGCCGGGTGGTCGGCGCCGCCGCCCGAGCCGCCGCCCGGGAGGGCGACGTGCCGGTGACGGTCAAGATGCGCATGGGCCTCGACGACAACACCGAGACCGCCGTGGAGGCCAGCCTCATCGCCGAGCAGGAGGGGGCGGCGGCGGTGACCCTGCACGCCCGCACCGCCGAGCAGCGCTACTCCGGCTCCGCCCGCTGGGATGCCATAGCCCGGCTGAAGGAGGCGGTCCGGTCGATCCCCGTGCTCGGCAACGGCGACGTGTGGGACGCCACCGACGCCCTCGAGATGCAGCGGCGGACCGGGTGCGACGGGGTGGTGGTCGGGCGCGGCTGCCTGGGCAGGCCCTGGCTGTTCGCCGACTTCGAAGCCGCCTACCGCAGCGCCACCCACCCCAGCGCCACGCACCCCGGCGCCACCCACGGGCAACCGGCCGGCGCCGGATCGGTCGGCTCGCCCCCGCCCTGGCACCCGGACCTGGGAGAGGTCGCCGCGGTCATGCTGCGCCACGCCCGCCTCCTCCTCGACTATCTCGGCCCCGGCGGCATCCGGGACTTCCGCAAGCACACCAGCTGGTACCTGACCGGGTTCCCGGTGGGACCCGCCGTGCGGCGGGAGCTCAGCCAGGTGGGCAGCCTGGCCGAGCTGGAGGACCGCCTCGGCGAGCTGGACCCGGCCCTCACCCGGCCGCGGGAGGCCGCCCGCCTCCCCCGCGGTCACACCGACGGGCCCCGGCCGGTCGCCCTCCCCGACCGGTGGCTGGAGACGAGGGACGACCCGGCGCCGCCTGCCGGGGCGGAACTGCTCGTTTCTGGCGGCTGAACGGCCGGCACAACAGACTGTGCCGATGGACTTCCCCGAGATGATGACCCTGCACGAGCGAGGTCCGGATTCGCTGATCGCCAAGGGTCCGCGCTACCCGTGGGGCGGCCTGTTCGGCGGCCAGATCGTGGCCCAGTCGCTGGCCGCCGCCGCGACCACCGTCGAGGAGCGGTTCCATGTCCACTCGCTGCACGCCTACTTCATCCGCAAGGGCGACGCCGAGGAGCCCATCCGCTTCGACGTCGACCGCCTGCGCAACGGGCGCAACTTCGTCACCCGGGCGGTGGTCGCCCGTCAGTCGCGGGGCGCCATCCTGCACATGTCGGC
>JAKAXG010000719.1 GCA_021827225.1 Actinomycetes bacterium
AAAGGAAAAATCGCCCACCGTGCAATCCACAAGGTTGAAACTCACAGCAGTTGCCGCGCTGGCCGCGCTGTCCCTGGCCGCCTGCGGCAGCAGCTCGTCGATCGGGAAGTCGGCGTCGGCCGCACCTTCCACCGCTGCGCCCTCATCCCCCGGGGGTTCGGGGGCGGGCGGCTCTCAGTCGGCCACCACCTCCACCATCCCCTCCGACACCACACCGCTTCGCGTCCCGGCCATCCACGGCACCATCAGCGGTCCGGGTGTCACGGCTTCCACCATCACCATCGGCCAGATCACCACCACCTCCGGGCCGGTGCCCGGCCTGTTCCAGGGGGCCAACGACGGCCTCGACGCCTTCGCCAGCTACGTCAACTCCAACGGTGGCCTGGGCGGGCGAAGGATCAAGGTGATCCACGAGGACGACGCCTTCAACTGCAACACCTATACCCAGGAGCTCGAGTCCCTCAGCACCAAGGTGTTCGCGGTGGTCGGCAGCTACACCCTGGAGGACACCTGCGGGAAGTCGGTCCTCACCTCCGACCCGTCCCTCCTCGACATCCAGGGCGTGATCCTCGACCCCTCCCTGTACTCGCTGCCCAACGTCTTCACCCCGACCCCGCTGCCGCCCGGCTTCATCACCACCGGCTACCAGTGGTTCAAGGACAAGTTTCCCACCGTCATCACCAAGACGGCCAGCCTCTACGCCGGCACCTCGGTCGCCGACGCCAAGGAGCAGGAGCTGACCGCCGAGTCGATCGGCTACAAGTACGTCTACACCCGGGCCCTGGGGCCGACCGACACCAACTTCACCAGCGACATCCTGCGGATGAAGAACGAAGGGGTGAAGCTGGTCGACCTCACCTCGGACAACGTCCAGACCGACGCCACCTTCGTCCAGGAGGCGGCGCAGCAGGGGTTCAAGCCGGACGCCATCTTCAGCAGCTCCGCCTATGACTCCCACTTCCTTCAGCTGCTCGGCAGCACCTCTGCCAACAACGTGTACGCGCCCCTCACCTACAGCCTCTACCTCGGCCAGGACCGGGCCGCGGTACCGGGGCTCAACACCTTCCTGACCGCGCTGGACAAGGTGAAGCCGGGGCAGAGCGCCGACCTGTTCAGCGTGGCCGCCTGGGGCGCCGGCCTGCTGCTGGCCGACGCCATGTCGAGGGCCGGGTCGTCGGTTACCCCCGCCTCCACCATCAGGGCCATGTCACAGATCACCAGCTTCGACGCCGGCGGTCTCATCTCGCCCTCCAACCCGGCCAAGCAGAAGCCGTCGATCTGCATGGTCATCGCCGGCATCCGCAACGGCAAGTGGGTGCGGATCCAGCCGTCCTCCGGGTTCGAGTGCGACGGCTCCTTCTACCCGGTGTCCACCAGCAAGCTGTAGGTTCCCCCGGTCCTTCTGCCTGCTGCGGGCCGGCCATCCGGCGCCGCAGCAGGAGAGGGGCGCCGCTTCTGCGTCGCAGCCGCCCAGCTCACAGAGTGGAGAGCAGGCGTCATGGCGAAAGCTCGATCCAGTAGCGCCGGACGGGACCGAGCTCGCTGTCGCCGATGGCCTCGAGGACACCGCCGCTCCGCTCTATCGTCGCGAACGAGGCGGAGTTGTCCAGCGCGCAGACGGCGAGCACCCGACGCATGCCCCTTTCCCGGGCCATGTCGAGGATCTGCGCCACCGCCCACGTGGCGAGGCCGCGTCGGCGTTCAGAGGGGCGTATGCCGTACCCGATGTTTCCGGCCCGGCGGGTGTACTCGTCGTCACCGTCCCGCAGAGCGATTCCACCGAGTACACGCCGATCCTCGACGATCCATCTGTACGTGCAGCGGTGCCTGCCGATGTCGATCGTCCGCCTCGCATCCGACTGGTCTCCCAGGCGCGCCAGCCAGGCGGCGAACCCCTCAGCCGAATCGACCTCGTCCGCCGGACCTATCCCGAAGCCGTCCTCGTGCAGCCCCGGGCCCCATTCCCGGTGGGCGTCGAGCCAGGCCGAGTGGAGGTCTGCGCTGGGCTCGATCAGTTCGGGCACGGCGGAACACTACCTACGGCGGCAACGGCGGCACCGGTCGTCGCAGCAGGCGCGGGGCGCCGGCATGACGGTCACACCCACCGGTACCTTCGGGACAAAAGGGCTTCCTCTCTGGAGGTGAGACGTTGGCGGTATGGGTGTCATCGGCGGGCTGTGGCGAGTGGCTGCTGGCGGCCCTGGCCGAGTCAGAGGCGGCGCAGGCCGAATGGCTGGAAGCGTTGGGCCAGTTCGACTCCATGCAGGGCTGGGCGCTGGACGGCCAGCTGTCCTGCGTGGAGCGGCTGATGTGGAAGGCCAGGATGTCACGCTCGACGGCCTACGAGCGACTCCAGGTGCCACACGCCCTGCAGCGGAGGGGCGCGCTCATGGTCCGCAGCGGGAACTGACCTTCATCCGCCCGGACGGTTCCGTCCTCGGCGGAACCCGCCCCCGCCTCAGGGCGGTCTAGGGTGGGTCGTGACCGCTGCGCCGTCCCGGGGCCTCCGCCTGCACCGGTGGTACGACCGGGAGGTGCTGGGGGTGGCGCTGGCCGCGCTGGCCGGCGGGTTCGGACAGTTCGGGGCGGTGGCCGCCCTCGGCGACGTGGCCCGCAGCTTCGGGCAGCTCACCGGCGGCGGGACCGTCGGGACGGTGGCCGACCGGGCCGGAGTGTCGGGCACGGTGCTGGGGGTGGGCCTGGCCATCATCCGGCTGGCCTCCCTGGGAGGGCTGCCCATCGCCGGCCTGGCCGACCGGTTGGGCCGCCGGCGGGTGCTGCTGCGGTCCCTGGGGGTCGGGTTGGCCCTGACCGCGCTGGCCGCGGCCAGCCCCAGCTAC
>JAKAXG010000720.1 GCA_021827225.1 Actinomycetes bacterium
AGGGTAGGCCCCGAGAGGCGTTGGTCGAGCCGTCCACCGGATCGACCACGACCAGCACCGGCCGGTCCCCGTCGTGGACCCCCGACTCCTCCGAGAAGGTGCCGAAGCCGGCGGCGTCGATGACCTCGAGGACGGCCTCGTCGGCGACCAGGTCGCTGCGGTACTGGCCGGGGCGGGTCCCCGCCGGTCCCCAGTCGGACAGGTCCCGCAGCCCCTCGCCCACGGCCGACGCCGCGTCGTGGAGCACCTGCAGGACGGTCTCGGGGGAGGTCACCGCCAGCGACGGTACCCGAACCGCCCCGACCCGAACCTGCGCCCTTCGCCCCTCGCAAACGGCCCCGGGCCGGTAGGGTCTAGCCGATGGCGGTCATCGACGTCGCCGGCTATGTGGCCGAGTTGAAGGATCATGCTGTGGACCACGGCTTCCACGTGCACGACGAACGCCACTTCGTGGAGACCTACTCGCTGCGCCAGGCGTGGGAGGTGGACCTCCACCCCGAGGACGCGTGCAACGGACCGCTCGACCTGCACCTGGCCCTGGAGGTGGACCCGAGGGTCCTGCTGTCGTTCGAGGACGTGGTGGTCGACCTGCCCGAGGGGGAGGACCCCCCGGACGAGTTCCACTTCCCGCTGACCTTCACCTGGGCCCTGCCGCCCCTGCCCAAGGGGCCGGACCTGCTGCGCCTGGCCATCGACCTGGCCGGCATCGGTGGCATCGAGCTGCCGCTCGAGTCCTCCGCCATCGACAGCTACGCCTCGGCGACCGACGCCGCGGAGCGCCGGATCACCATCGTGGCCCGCCAGCAGGTCTCGCTGGCCCGGGTGCTGGCCGGCGAGGAGCTGCTGTGCGAGACCTTCGACAAGGCCCTGGCCGTCAGCCAGTACCTGCTCGAGCGGGCCCCGGCCTGGCTCGAATCCTGACCGGGCGGGCCTAGCGCCGGCCGGAACGCCGGTGGAACATGAACGAGATGAAAAGGACGCTCATCACCGCGGCGATCAGGAGGATCCCGGTTATGGCGACCACGGGCGTGGCCGATACGGGGTGAACGAACGCGCTAGCGATCACGGGGGACCTCCTCTCCGCGGATCAGGAGGGAGTCCCCCGGTGGACTTGGAGGTCGGTGTCTACGCATAGGTTGCGGGACGGATGGTACCAACGGCCGGGCGCTTCGCCAAGACCCAACCGCTCCCGACCTGCCCGACGGGCGGCCTAAATTCCCAGGGCCTCTCGACAAGGAGCTTCAGTGGCCGAGCAGAAGAGCAAGGTTCCTCCCCGCAACCAGGCGGCGGCGCGCGCCCGCAACGGCGGCCGGCCCCACGCGGGCGGCCGCAACCGCCCGACCAAGCGGGGCGGGCGGGGCTTTCCCCGCAGATACCTCTACGGGCTGGCCGGCATCGTGGCCGTGGCCGTGGTCGTGGTCATCGTGGTGGTCACCACGACCGGTGGCTCGGCCTCTGGGGTCAACAAGCGCCAGGCGGCGCTCAACTACACCCTGCCGGGCGGCGTCAAGGTCTACGGCGGCCTCGGCCCGGAGGGCGTGCCGCTCGAGCTCGGCCCGCAGCTGGCGCCGGCCAACGCCGGCCTCACCGGCGCCACCATCGACGGCATCCAGTGCAGCAGCACCGAACAGCTGGTGTACCACCACCACGTGCACCTGGCCATCTTCGTGGACGGCAAGCCGTACTCGGTCCCGCTCGGGGTGGGCATGGTGCCGCCGGCCCAGGTGAGCGAGTCCGCCCAGGGGCCCTTCGCCGACGGCAGCGCCAAGTGCCTGTACTGGACCCACGTGCACGCCCAGGACGGGATCGTCCACATCGAGTCGCCGGAGGTCCGCAACTTCGAGCTGGGCCAGGTGATGGACATCTGGCACGTCCCGCTCTCGCCCACCCAGCTCGGCTCCTACCACGGCAGGGTCACCGCCACCGTCAACGGCGTGCCCTGGACCGGCGACCCGCGCCAGATCGCCCTGACCGAGCACGCCCAGATCGTGATCAACGTGGGCGCCCCGGTCATCAAGCCGCCGGCCATCAACTGGAGCGGCACCGGCCTGTAGAGGCCCGTAGAGGCGGTCTCAACCGGCCCGCAGCAGCGCCGCCGGGGTGGTGTCGTCGAACGACTCGAGGAAGCTTCCCAGGCCGTCCTCCAGGGCGGCCGGCGACGGCCAGGAGTACAGAACCGGCTGGAAGCGGGTGATGTCGTACTCGGCCCGGCCCATGGCCAGGAAGTCGGCCGGGCGGACCTCGACCTCACCGAAGGCGGCCGTCTCGCCGACCGACGACAGGATCCCGGCGCCGAAGGCCTTGAGCAGGCCGCGCTCGTGCACCACCCCGAACTCCATGGTGTACCAGAACACATGGGACAGGAACCGCAGCGCCTCTTCGGTGCGGGTCCGCTCCACCGCCCGCCCGACCATCCGGTAAAGGGCGGCGTAACCGGGGGCGGCCAGCTGGTTGGCGTGGCCGATCACCTCGTGGATGACGTCGGGCTCGGGGGTGTAGAGGGGCACCGACGGGTGGCGCAGGTACTGGGTCGACCAGAACACCCCCTGGGCGAACGATCCGTAGAAGTCCCGCAGCGGGGCCAGGCCGGCCACCGGCAGGTAGCGGAACCCGCAGAGAGGCTCGAGCCGCTCCCCCACCTCGGCCAGCTGCGGGATGCGCTCCTCCGGCAGGCCGAGCCGGTCCTTGCCCTCCAGGAACGCCGAGCAGGCGTGACGCTCGTGCAGCTCGCGCAGAGCGGCCGACACCGTGGCCCACACCCGCTGCTCGTCTTCGGTGTAGCCGGGGGCCGGCAGCGGCTGGCCGGGGCTCCACCGGGCGGCCAGGCC
>JAKAXG010000721.1 GCA_021827225.1 Actinomycetes bacterium
GTTCCGGCCCCGGTCGTGGCCCGGCGGGGCCGCCGCCCCCGAGGGTCCGGAACAAAAGGTAGTCACGGTGTGACTACCGGACTAGTGTCGGGTCCGTGCCCCGCGTCCTGAGACTCATAGCCGCCGGCGTCGGAGCCGCCGCCCTGGCTGGAGGCTGCGCCAGCTCCACCCGCACGACGGCTCCCACCACCGTGTCACCGCTGACCGCGGCGCCGGCAGCATCGGCGGGCAAGCGGGGCTCGGGCCCGGTCAACGTCCTGTACGCCGGGTCGCTGGTGGAGTTGATGCAGAACCAGATGGGACCCGCCTTCAAGGCGGCCACCGGCTACACCCTGAACGGCTTCGCCGCTGGTTCCACCGCCCTGGCGGCCCAGATAAAGGGAAAGGTACGCAGGGGGGACGTGTTCATCAGCGCCAGCCCCACGGTCAACAAGGAGCTGGAGGGAGCCGGGAACGGTGACTGGGTGTCCTGGTACGTGGGTTTCGCGGACTCCCCGCTGGTGATCGGCTACAACCCCCACAGCCGATTCGCCGCCCAGCTCAGGACCAAGCCGTGGTACCAGGTCGTGACCGAGCCGGGTTTCCTGCTCGGCCGGACCGACCCGGCCACCGACCCGAAGGGCAAGCTCACCGTCGAAGCCCTGCGCGCCGCGGCCACCCGGTACCACGAGCCGGCCCTTGACGGCATCGCCCGGTCCACCGCCGGGGTGTACCCGGAGGAGACCCTGGTCGGCCGGTTGCAGGCCGGCCAGCTCGATGCCGGGTTCTTCTACACCAGCGAGACCACCGCGGCGTCGATCCCCACCGTCCCGGTCACGGGACAGGACCTGAAGGCCACCTACACGGTGACCGTGCTCAACGGCGCCCCCGACCAGGCCGGCGCCCGGGCCTTCGTGGAGTACCTGTTCAGCCCGGCGGCCCGGGAGCTCCTGCGCCGGGCCGGGTTCCGGCTGGTGCAGCCGGCGCAGGTGAGCGGGACCGGGGTGCCCGCCGCCATCGTCGGTTCCATGGCCGGGTCCTGAGCGGGACCGGGGTGCCCGCCGCCATCGTCGGTTCCATGGCCGGGTCCTGAGCGGTTGGCCGGCTTCCTGGCCGGTTCCCGGCTACCGGTTTCCCTCCCGGAGGTCCTGGAGGAACCGAAGCGCCGCCTGGCCTGACCTCAGCCGCCACAGGGCCAGCGTCCGGTCGAATCCCGAGGCCGTCTGCTGCCGGTCCACCAGCCCGTCCACGATGGGCCCGAGGACGGCGATCTGGCCCTCGACCAGCCCCGCCGTGTCCTGCCCCCGCCGGTGCAGCAGGGCCAGCTTGACCAGGAACTCGGTCCGGAGGTCCCGGACGTGCGCCACCGGCTCCGCCAGCCATGCCGTGACCTCGCTCCGCCCGGCCGCCGTCACCCGCACCGGCGTGCGCTTCGGTCCCCGGTCGCCGGGCTCCACGTCGAGCGTCTCGATCAGCCCCACCTCGACCAGCCGGTCGATGGCCCGGTAGACGGCCGGGCGGGCCAGGCCGTAGACCCGACCCACCTCCCCGTCGGGGGCCAGCAGGCGGGCCACGGCGAAGCCGT
This sequence comes from Actinomycetes bacterium, assembly GCA_021827225.1. Next base: position 1,565 of record JAKAXG010000721.1, read on the forward strand.
GCGGGGACCCCTCGGCCACCAGGGCCAGCACCACGTGCTCGGCCAGGGAGACCCGGGCTTCGGTAGCGACGGACGCGGATGGGGTTCCGGCCATGGATCTCACGCTAGGTCCGGCCGCCCGACCGGGGCGGGGACGCCCCGATGGCTGTACCCGGTGGCTGCAAAGGAGAACTCTCTTAGGTGGCGAACTTGTCATCGATGGGCACCGGAGGAGGCGTAGCGCGCTCCAACCGCAGTATCGGCGCGTTGTTCGAGAGCCTGCGCACGGACCTGGTCGCCGCCTGGCTGCACCTGATCCGCAACGTCATCGGCGGCAGCCACTTCCTGCCCCGGGTGGTCCGCTTCCTGGTCTACCGGCTCGCCGGCCTGGAGTTCTCGAGCCCCGACATCGCCGCCGGCCAGCGGATCTACAACAGCAACGTCCGTATCGGCCGCCAGACCTCGGTGTCGCGGGGCTGCAGCTTCGAGGGCGGGGGGATGATCGAGATCGGCGAGCACTGCATGGTCGGTCCCGAAACGGCGTTCGTGACCAGCTCCCACGCCGGCGACGGTGCCGGCGGGATACGGCGGCGGATAACCAGCCGGCCGGTGATCGTGGGGGACCGGGTGTGGATAGGGGCCAGGTGCACGCTGCTGCCCGGGGCTGTTGTCGGCGATGGCTGCGTGCTGGCGGCCGGTTCGGTGGTGACCGGCAAGTGCGAACCCGGCTTCATCTATGGCGGGGTGCCGGCCCGCCGCATCCGCTCCACCGACCTGCTCGGCGCCGACGACGAGGACTTCCCCCCTGGGTGACACCACGCCGGCGACCTCCCGGCGTGGTGCCGTGCCGTCACCTGCGTGGTAGAGGCCGGTCCTTCCTCTGCCCCGGGTCGGTCCGACCCCGGCCGCCCCGTCCTAAAGGTGGCAATCCGACCAATCGATGAATTCGGGGATGGGTGCAGTCGAAGGCGGTGCTGCTGCCCGTGAGCCGGACGGAGCGGGAGGAGCTCCCGACGGGAGCGCGCTCATGTCGTTCCTGACGGACTTCAACCAGGCATCCCGGGAACCCCCGCCCCCTCCTCCCCGGCGCCCCAGGCACCGGCCGGCGGGCCGGTGGCCGCCCGGTGATGCGGCCGGCAACCGGCCGGGACCAGGGGGCGGCGAGGGCGGTGGGTCCGGTGGGGGCGGCGAGGGCGGTGGGGCCGGTGGGGCCGGGGAGGATCCCTCGGCCGGGCTCTACGGGGACCTGGAGGAGGAACTGCCGCCGGCGCCGCCCGTGC
>JAKAXG010000722.1 GCA_021827225.1 Actinomycetes bacterium
GTACGCCACCCACTGCGACGGCGCCTACGAATGCCGCAATCTGAAGCAGCTCGAACGCTTTGTGGAGCAGTTGAGCTAGACGTTCCCGGCTATTTGGGACGGTGTTGTCGACGTGTTGGCCTGGGAGCGGCCCGGATCGACCATACTGATTCCGAGCAGGCGGGCCGGTGGGGCCCGCTCGGGAGTCGGGCGATCACAGGGGTCGGCCCCTCCTCCACGATGGGACTGCGGATGTCCCGCTGTATCGAAGAGGTGAAGCATGTACTACTCCTTGGAGATCCCCGACGGCCTGGACCAGGTCGTGCCGGAGACGGACGAGGTCGCCGAGATGCTCGAGGCGCTGGTCGCCACGTGGGACAGCGAGGTGGAGCGGGCCCGGGCGACCGAAGCGGAGGTCGCCTCCGCGGCGTCGGGTCCGGCCGGCCCCCCGCCGTCGGCGACCACTGCGGAGCTGGAGGCGCTGCGACGGAGCCACCGGGCGCTGGTCGAGACCCTGGAGCGGTCCATCTCGGATCTGGAGGCCCTCCAGCAGAAGACCGCCGGGATCGTCCGGCTGGTGACCGAGGCGGTCCGGGCTCCCGATGACAGCGGCCTGTGCCTGACCGCGTCAGGGCCGACCGAGTTCCCCTCGAGCGAGGAGACCGAGGCCATCGACATGGACAACCGGCGCGACCTGGCCAACCTGGACGGGCCCTCCCGGTGGCACCCCCTGCGGCGACGGCGGGCCGCCCCGGGGGCCTGACCGGCCGTTCAGCCCCGTATCTGGCCGGTACCGCTCACCAGGTACTTCGTGGTGGTCAGCTCCCTCAGGGCCATCGGGCCCCGGGCGTGCAGCTTCTGGGTGCTGATGCCGATCTCGGCGCCGAAGCCGAACTCCTCGCCGTCGGTGAAGCGGGTCGAGGCGTTGACCACGACCGCCGCGGCGTCCACCTCCCGCTGGAACCGGCCGGCTGCCTCCAGGTCGCGGGTGACTATGGCCTCGGTGTGGCCCGAGCTGTACCGGCGGATGTGGTCGATGGCCCCGTCGATGTCGTCCACCACCCGGACGCTCATGACCAGGTCCAGGAACTCCCGGCCGTAGTCCTCCTCGCTGGCCGGCCGGGCCCGGTCGGGTCCCAGGATGGAGAGCGTCTCGGCGTCTCCTCTCAGCTCGACCTGCGCCATCCGGGCGGCCAGCCGGGGCAGGAACTCCCCGGCCACGGCCCGGTGCACCACGAGCGATTCAGCGGCGTTGCAGACGCTGGGCCGCTGCGTCTTGGCGTTGACCACGACGGAGACGGCCATGTCCAGATCGGCGTGGCGGTCCACGTAGACGTGGCAGTTGCCGTCGCCGTCGATCACGTAAGGGACGGTGGCGTGCTCTTTGATCGCGGCTATCAGGGACGGCCCACCCCTCGGGATCAGGCAGTCGATCACCCCGTCGAGGCGCATGAAATCCCGGGCGGACTCCCGGCTGACATCGTCGACCATCACGAGGGCGTCGGCCGGCAGGTCGGCCTTCGGGTAGGCCTCGCGCAGGACCTCGGCGATGGCCAGATTGGAGCGCAGAGCCCCGGAGCTGCCCCTCAGGAACGCCGCGTTGGCCGACTTGAGGCACAGTCCGGCGGCGTCGCTGGTGACGTTCGGACGGTTCTCGTAGATGATGGCCACCACACCGAGCGGCACCCGCACCTGGCGGATCTCCAGCCCGTTGGGCCGGACCCAGCCGTCCACGACCTGGCCGACCGGGTCGGGCAGGGCCGCGACCTGGCGCAAGCCGGCGGCCATGGCCCGGATCCGGCGCTCGTCGAGGCGCAACCGGTCGACGACGCTCGACGCGACCGCGGCCCGCTCGGCCGCGGCCAGGTCCTCCCGGTTGGCCTCGAGCACCGGATCGGCCCGGGCTTCCAGCAGGTCGGCGGCGGCGTGGAGGGCGTCGTCGCGGGCCGCGCTCGACGAGGTGGCCAGGACCCGGGCCGCCTCCTTGGCCCGCCGGCCCAGCTCCGACATTGCAGTGCCCGTCATCACCCGCAAGGGTACTCCCGGTCGTCCCCGCCGGCCTCGGCCCGGCGCCGGCAGGCCGTAGCCTGGTCGCCGGTGACGAACCTCCCCGAGCCGGTGCCGCACCGGGACGTGACGCTGACCCCGCCAATGCTGCGGGCCGCGGTGTCACCCGGAGCCCTGGCCCTGGCCGCCGCCGGGGCGGCGGTCGGCCTGGTGGTGTTCCACGCCTGGCTGGTGGCGGTCCTCCTGGCCTTCGCCGGCTGGTCGGGCCGGATGGCAGCAGCGGCGCTGGCGGCCCGGCGGAGGGCCGCGCCGGCCCGGCCGGCCCCGGCACAGGTCGACCCCTGGTCGGTCCCCGACCCGTGGCGGCCGCTGCTCCAGCAGCTGGCCGGCGCCCAGACCAGGTTCGACCAGGTGGTGGCCGACTGGCCGCCCGGACCGCTGCAGGAGCGGCTGGTGTCGCTCCAGCCCCAGGTCTGGAACGACGTGACCGCCCTGGTGGCCATGGCCCGGCGGGGAGCGGCGATGACCGGCTGGACCGGGGCGGCCCCCGCCGCCGGCCGGCCCTCCTCTGAAGCGGTCTCCGCGGAACTCAAGCTCATCGCCGCCGAGCGGGCGGCCGGGGGCGCCCCCCGGGCGGGGGATCTGGACCGCCGGGAGGAGGCGCTGGCGTCGCAGCTGCGGGCACTCCGGCAGGCCGAGCAGGCGGCCGCCGAGCTGCTGGACCGGCTGCGGGCCGCGGTGTCCTCCCTCGACGCCAGCGTCACCGGGCTGCTGTCCCTGGGCGGCGAGACCGGGGCAGCCGAGGGGGTCTTCTCCTCGCTCGAGC
>JAKAXG010000046.1 GCA_021827225.1 Actinomycetes bacterium
GGGGGACTGCGAGACCGCCGACATCGAGGTCTTCCTCTCCGGTCGGTCGGCCCCCTCGGAGCGGGTGCACTTCGGCCTGGCCGACGTGCGCTGCCTGCCCCAGGAGCGACGCCGGCGGGCCTTCCTGCGGGAGGACCGCCACTACGTCCCCACCCCGCTGCTGATGCGTCGGGTGATCCTGGCCACCCCGGCCGAGCCGGTCGACCTGCTGACCCTCCGGGTCCACGGCGGCCAGGGGGCGGTGCAGGGCCCGGCCCGCACCGCCCTGGAGCGGCTCCGCCAGGGCGGCCGCCTCCTGTTCGACCGCCCGCCTCCGGCCGGGTTCCTGCCCGACGGCGGGTTCCGGCCGCTGCACCCCTCGGGCCGGCTGTTCGAGAAGCTGACCGAGGGCCTGCCGGCGGAGGCGACGGCCGCCCGGCCGGGCCCGGCCGACACGCTGGCCGCCCGCGACGAGCAGGCCCGGCTGGTCGAGTCGCACTACAACCTGGCCCGGTCGCTCGCCCGGCGGTTCGCCCACCACGGGGAGATGGCCGACGACCTCGAGCAGGTCGCCCTGCTGGCCCTGGTCAAGGCGTCGGGCCGCTACAGCTCCGACCACGGCTCGTCGTTCGCCACCTTCGCCACCGCCAGCATCATCGGCGAGATGAAGCGCCACTTCCGGGACAAGACCTGGATGCTGCGGGTGCCCCGTTCGCTGCAGGAGACCTACCTGGCGGTCAAATCGGCCAAGGAGGAGCTGGGCCAGACGCTGGGCAGCTCCCCCACCGTCCAGCAGATCGCCGACTACCTGCGCATCTCCGAGGAATCCGTGCTGAGCGCCATGGAGGCCGGTGACAGCTACTGGCCCGCCTCCCTGGACACCCCCCGGCGGGGCGACGAGGACTCGGTGACCGAGATCCCGGTCACCGACGCCGGTTTCGATTCCTCGCTCGACCGCAGGCAGCTGCGCGAGTCGCTGCCTCAGCTGGAGCGCCGCGAGCAGCTCATCGTGAAGCGGTTGTACTTCGACGGCTGGACCCAGCGGCGGGTCGCCGAGGAGATCGGCGTCAGCCAGATGCAGGTGTCCCGGCTCATGGCCCGCACCCTCGCCAAGCTGCGGGAGGCCTTCGCCGAGGGCTGACCAGTTCTGCGGTTGGCGGCCGGTCCGGGGGGGAATCTACAGAACGCCCCCACCGGAGGACGAGCATGACCCCACGCCCAGAACCTGACAGCCCCACTGCCGCGCCACTGCGCCGGCTGGAGGACCGCTACTCCCGGGGGGCGGAGCGCCCGCTGGGCTCCTACGCCGGGCTGTTGGGGACCTACCTGTCGGCCGTGGTGGCGCTGGTGGCCACCGGGCGGGTGCGCCGGGTGCGGGTGCCGGAGCGCATACCAGCGGCGGACCTGGCACTCCTCACCGTCGGGGTGTTCCGGGCCAGCCGGCTGATCACCAAGGACTCGGTCACGGCGGTGGCCCGCGCCCCGTTCACCGAGTTCAAGGAGCCCGCCGGCCACGGCGAGGTCAACGAGGAGGTGGTCGGCACCGGCGCCCGTCACGCCGTCGGCGAGCTGGTCAGCTGCCCGTTCTGCATCTCGGTGTGGCTGGCCACGGTGGGCATGTTCGGGATGCTGGCCTTCCCCCGGGCCGCCCGGACCATCTGTTCGGTCCTGAGCGCGGTGGCCGGGGCGGACGCCCTTCAGTTCGTGTACTCGGCCCTGGGCCAGGCGGCGGAGGGCCACTAGCCCACCCCTCCCCGGCCGACAGGGGTTGCTCAGCCGGCGGCCAGGAGGCGGCGGGCCCGATCCACCCGGTCCGGTATGGCGGCCCGCCGGGAGAGCGGCCAGGCGGCGAACAGGTCGTTGCGGGCCACCGTCGAGCGGCGGGCGGCCGGGTCCCGGCTCGGGGCCGGGAAGTGCACGGCCAGCACCTCGGGCGCGTACAGGGCCCGCCACCCGCCAGGCCCACATGTCCCAGGCCGACGACCCGGGCGTCGGGATACCGGTGCCGGACGGAGGCGGCGGTGCCGTCGCGGGAGCCGTTGTCGACCACGACCAGCGCCGGGCGTTCGGGCAGCCCGGCCAGCCGGTCCAGGGAACGGTGCAACTCCGCCCGGCGGTCGCGGGTGATGACCACGACCGCCAGCCGGGACCCCGGAACGGCCGGTCGGCTCAACGGCGACCGGAGACGGCGTCGCGGGTGCGGTCCAGCGGCCGTGCGACCAGGCGGGAGATCCGCGCCCCCATGCCGGCCCCGGCGGCGTGGGGGTGCGGGCGGGTCGGCGCCTTGGCCCGGGCGGTCTGCAGCCGGTCGGCCAGCCCGGCGAGTTCCTGGCGGCTGAGATGGGCCCGCAGGGCGGGGAGCACCGAGCCCTCCTCCTCGGCGATGTGGGTGCGGACCAGGGGCACCAGCCGCTTCAGTTCGTCCCGGCGGAACCGGTCGTGCTCCGGCCGGCGGTCTATCTCGACCAGGACCCTGGCGATGTCACCGTGCTCGGCCATCCAGTGCGGGTAGCGGGCGTTGCCGTTCTGCAGGCGCCGGCGGGCCAGGGGGTACAGGTGCTCCCTCTCGATGGCATCGTGGATGGACAGCTGCCGGACCAGGTCGGCGACCAGGGCGGCGTCGGGCCACTCTGCCTCCTCCACCCGGCGCAGCAGCTGCTCGATGCGGGCGTGCTCGGCGGTGAGGAATTCGACCGGGTCGGCGGTCCGTCCGGCCGCCTGCGCCCCTTCGCCACCCTCGCCACCCTCGGAGGCGAGGGGGCCGCCGAGGCGGCGCGACCTGCCGGTCAGCCGGTCCATCAGCCGGTCACCGGCGGACGCCGCCGCTCCCACAGTCGACAGCCCGAGGGCGCCGTCGGGGCCGTTGGGGTGGGGGCGGGTCGGCGCGACCCGCTTGGCGGCCAGGAACTGCCGGCCCAGGAGCCGGCTGCCCACCGGGCCCGTGGCCCGGCGCAGGGCCGGCCACACCTCCTGCTCCTCGAAGGCGATGTGGCGGCGCATCAGGGCGGCCGCCTCCCCGATCATGGAGTCGACGTGCTGGTTGGCCCGCTCCCAGCGCAGGGTGTCGAGCAGGGCCTTGCCCTCCCCCTCCTGGCGGTGGCCCTCGTCGCTGAGCGCCCGGCCGCGGGACAGGCGCCGGCGGACGGCCGGCCAGAACACCATCTCCTCGGCGGCCTCGTGGCGGGACTCGGCGGCGATCAGCCGGTCCACGAGCAGCCGGCGGGCCGGCTCGTCGAAGCTGTCCCCCGAGCCGACCAGTTGGTCGAGGAGGGCGGTCACCTCCCGGTGGTCGGCCTCCAGCAGCGAATAGATGGTGGGCACGGTCGCGTTCTACCCACCTGCGTCGGGCCCTCGACGGACAGTTCTGGCTGCCCGCCGCCGGGACGGCTGCCCGCTGATGGTACGGCGGTCGGGCGGGACCGTCGTGGCCGCCGGCGGCTGCTTCGACCTGCTCCACGCCGGGCACGTGGCGCTGCTGCAGGCCGCCCGCCGGCTGGCGGACTGCCTGATCGTCTGCATCAACTCCGACCGCTCCGTCCGCCGCCTGAAGGGGGCCGGCCGGCCCCTCAACACCGAGGCCGACCGGGCGGCCACCCTCTCCGCCCTCGACTGCGTCGACGCCGTCGAGATATTCGACGAGGACACACCCGAGCAGGTCATCCGCCGCGTCCAGCCGGAGATATGGGTGAAGGGCAGGGACTACGACGCCCGGTCCCTCCCCGAGGCCGCCACCCTGGCCGAGTGGGGCGGCCAGGCGGTCGTTCTCCCCTATCTCGCCAGGCGGTCCACCACCAGCCTGCTGCAGCGGGCCAGCTCACCGGCGAGTTGACCGACCGGAAGCCTTCACCGGGGCCGACCGGTCGTCCCGGGCCGCCGGCCGGGCGCGCCCCGCGGGCCTGCTGGACATCACCGTCGCCGACGTGCTCGCCGCTTTGGCCCGCCTCCCCCAACGGCCCGCCCTCGCCCATGCCTGAGGGGCGGGTGACCGTGGTGGTCATCACCCGTAACCGCCGGGAAGAGCTGGTCACACCCTGCGACGACTGGCCGGCCTTCCCGAGCGTCCCCCCACGATCGTGGCCGACAACGGCTGCGCCGACGGCACCGCAGCCATGCTGCGCCGGGACTACCCCTTAGTACACCCGGATGCGCCGGCTGGATCCCGCCCAGCTCGGCTCGGGCACCCGGCGCTGCGTGTCCTGACCGCGACCCGCCGATCAGGCCGACGCCACCTCGAGGCAGGCCTGGCGCAGAGCGGACAGGAACCGCTCCTTCGGCAGTCCCCCGGCCACGGAAAAATGCCCACCCTCTATGCAACGTACGGTGGCATCGGGTATGGCCCGGGCCAGCCGGAACTGGCGGATCGGCGGCACGACCTGGTCGTTGGTGCACACGATGACCGAGGTGGGGACGTCGACCTGGCCGATCCAGCCGGAGGAGTTGAACTCGCCGAGGGCGGCGGCGGCCTGGAGTATGGAGCGGGGGTCGTGGCCCGCCAGCTCCTCGACGGCCCACTTCAGGTCGCGGGCCGGGCCGGGCAGGGGGACGGGCAGGGACCGCACCAGCGACCCCACACCGCGGATCAGCGTCTCGGGAAGCACTACCGGTGAGGAGCCGGCCACGCCCAGGCCGGCGAAGGCCAGCTTCTCACCCGGCGAGCCCCGGAAGTTGCGGCTGGTCGCGCAGAACACCAGGCCGCCCACCAGGTCACGGTGGCGGCGCCACACGAGGGAGGCGATGGGCCCGCCCATCGAGTAGCCGGCCACGATCGGCCGCTCCAGCCCGAGGGCGTCGACCGCTGCCGCCACGTCGTCGGCGCAGTCCTCCAAGCTGAACCTCCGGGTCCGTATGCCCCGGCCGTGACCGCGGTGGTCGATGGTGATCATCCGGAACTGGTCACGGAGGACGTACTGGGCGCCGGCCCAGTTCAAGCCGCCCGTCGCTCCCAGGCCGTGCAGCATGACCACCGCCGGCGCGCCTTCCGGGCCGGATTCCTCCCGGATCCACGTCCGGCCCCGCGATCCCAGGTCCAGCCAGCGTCCGGCGGGCGCGTTGGTCGATCGGGGCGCCCGTTCGCCCTCCGGGACGACGCGCATCGGCCGCCGGGGCGGAGTGACCGGCGCAGGAGGCGCGAGGAAGGGCCGGCCGGCGGCCAGCCTGGAGCCTTCAGTGCCGGCCGCCACCGACGGCCGGGAGGAACGGGCGGGCCTAACCATGGCCGAGGGCGTCCCGCATGCGATCGAACAGGGCGGCCACCGGGCCGGCCAGGCGGTTACCCGGTGGGGTGTCGGGTGCCGACGGGTGAGGATGGGTCGGCGCCGAGGCCCGGGCGGAGACGTACCGGCCGCCCAGGTGGGAGCGGGCCCCCTCCGCGAGGCCCTCCAGGAGCGGGAAGACGTGCTTCTCCTCCAGGCCGGCGTGCTCCAGCACCGACTTCTGGAGCTGGGCGAAGGTGGTGAGGAACTCGGTGGTGTCGCAGCGGAACCTCTCCAACTCGCTCAGACGCGATTCCGCCTCGGCCTGTTCGGCGATCCTGGCGTCGGCGACGGGGGCGCCGCCGGGCAGATCCCGAAGCGCCGGGTACAGGACCATCTCCTCGGCCATCTCATGACGAACCAGCAGTTCGGTCAGTTCCCGGAAGGCGGCCGGCCGGCCGGCATCGTCGGCCCGCTGGACCGCGGCCAGGTGCTCCTCGATGCTTTCGTGATCCTTTTTCAAGGCAGTCACGATGTCGGTTGAATCTGCGGCAGCCATGCCATTACTTCCAATCGGTATGGTCCAGCGGTTCCTGGAGGGCGCTCTTGCCGGTTCCGATACCCAATCGGTCCTTTCGGTGCGCCCAAAGTTCAGAAAAAAGGGATTACTGATTCGGGCCCACGCTGCCAGACGGTAGTCGGCCGGCGCGGCCGGAGCGGGGATTCCTACGGCGAAGCGCCGAATCCCTCTCCCGCCCCTGCGGAGTCCGACCGAGCCGGGCCCAGCGGGCTCCTCGACGCGATCCAAACAGCGACAATCGCGGCGATGGCCCCGGGCCTCTGAAGGGTGAGCATTTTGAACATCGGTGCTACTCCCACCGCTCTGCCCCGGACGAGGCGCGGCCTGCCCATCCGTGACTTTTCGCTGTTAATACTTCCAAAGGCGGCATACCCGCAGGGCGGCCCGGCCAAACCGGGGCCGGCCACCGTTCGGCGGGGCCCTCAACGGGGTAGCTCCAATGGTGAACCAGACGACGGCGGACGAAAGGAGAACCGAGGACAATGCGTCAAGGGCAACGGGAAGGAGGTTCCCGTGACGAGTGAGACGGAACTCCACGAGAAGACCACCGCAGAGCTCCTGAAGACCCTCTCCACCCAGGTCACCGCCCTGGTGCACCAGGAAGTGGAGTTGGCCAAGGCCGAGCTGAGCGAGAAGACCAAGAAGTTCGGCGTGGGGGCCGGGATGTTCGGGGCGGCCGGGATCGTCGGCCTCCTCGCCGGTGCCACCCTGATCGCCGCGGCCATCGCCGGGATCGCCACCGCCCTCAGCGTCTGGCTGTCCATCCTGATCGTCGGAGGGTTCCTGCTGGTCGTCGCCGGCATCCTGGCACTGACCGGCGTAACGGAGTTGGCGGAAGGCTCGCCACCGATCCCCCAGGAAGCGATCGAAAGCACCAAGGAGGACGTCACGTGGCTGAAGACACAAGCCAGATCCGCGAAGCCATAGAGGAGACCCGCATCGAGATAGCCGAGACCATGGAGGCTCTCGGCGAGAAGGCCGACGTCAAGGGCCGCCTGAGCGAGCAGGTCAAGGAGAAGACCGAGGAGCTCAAGACCACGGCCATGGCGTCGGCGCAGCAGGCCAAGGCCAAGCTGAGCGTCGCGCAGGAACAGGCCCGCGCCGCCCTCCCCGAGTCCGCCTACCCGGCGGCCGACGCAGCCGTGGCCCGGGCCCGGTCGGCGGCGTCCTCGGTGGCGAGCGAGCCGTCCCGCCAGCGGGCCCTGGCCATCGGTGCCGGCGTGCTGCTGCTGCTCATGATCGTGCGCCGCCGGCGCCGGAAGAAGTAGGGGCGACCGGTGCTGAAAGCCATCTACAAGCCGCTGGGCGCCCTGCTCAGCATCCTGGGCGGGGTCCTGGCCAGCTTCCTCTTCACCCGGGTGTGGAAGACGGTGGCCGGCGAGCCGGAGGCGCCCAAGGCGACGGAGGCCCACCGCAGCTGGGGCGACGTCCTCTCCGCCGCCGCCCTCCAAGGAGCGGTCTACGGCCTGGTGAAGGCGGCGGTGGACCGGGGCGGCGCGAAGGGATTCCAGCGGGTGACCGGCGCCTGGCCGGGGGACGCCTGAGCCCGCCCTCGCACAACCCGCCACCCGGCCGGGGTCCGGCGCGGAGGGGCGCCGGACCTCGCCGCGTCAGCGGGTCGGCCGGGTGGTGCTCGGTGAGTGGCCGCGGCCGATGACCACCGAACGGGCCCGCCGCAGCGGCAGCAGGGCGGCCCGGGCGGCGTTGGCTCCCGCCGCGCCGTGCACCCCCCCGCCGGGATGGGCCGACGAGGACGCCAGGTAGAGCCCCGCCACGGGGGTCTCCGGCCGGCCGAAGCCCGGAATCGGGCGGAACACCAGCTGCTGGTGGAGCTGGGCGGTGCCGCCGGAGATGGCCCCGAGGTCCAGGTTGGGGTTCTCCTCCTGCATGCCCACCGGGGCGAACACGTGACGGCCGAGGATGCTGGAACGAAAGCCGGGGGCCAGCCGCTCGACGCGGTCCTCCACCCGCTCCACGAACCCGGCCAGCCACCCGGGGTTCCCGTGACCGCCCGAGGTGTCCAGCTGCCCGGCGGCGTCGCCGAGGAGGCGGCGTGGCACGTGGGTGTAGGCCCAGGCGGTCTCGGTGCCCTCCGGGGACCGGGTGGGGTCGCCCCGGGACTGCTGGCCGAACAGCAGGAACGGCCGGGACGGCAGCAGGCCCATGGCCAGGTGGGAGGCGAACTCGGTGAGGTTGTTGAAGTCGTCCGCCACGTGGACCGTTCCCGCCTCGGCGGCGTCCTCGGCGATCCACGGCACCGGCCGGTTTAGCGCCCAGTCCACCTTGACAGTGGAGGTGTCCCACTGGAAACGGCTCAGGTCCTCCAGAACCCCGGCCGGCAGGTGCTCCTCTCCCAGCAGGTGCCGGTACAGGATCACGGCGTTGACGTCGGCCAGCACCGCCCGGCGGGCCGTGACCGCCCCGCCGCCGCGCACCTCCACCCCCACGGCCCGGCCCCGGCGTACCACCACCCGCTCGACCGGCGAGTCGCACACCACCTCCCCGCCCCGCGACTCGAGCCGGCGGACCAGGGCGGCGGTGAGGCTGCCGGCGCCGCCCTCGGGCACCGGGAAGCCGAACCGCTGCCCGAGGCACGACAGGAGCCATCCGTACAGGCCGCTGCCGGGAGCTTCCGGGCTCAGGTCGGCGTGCAGGGCCGACCCCCCGAGCAGGAGCCCGGCGCCCTCCCCCTCGAACAGCTCCTCGGTCATCCGCCGGACCGGGAGCAGGGCGTGGCGGGCCAGCCGCAGGGAGCCCATCACCCCCAGACGGGCCGCCAGCGACAGGCCCGGGCGCAGCGGCGGGAAGGGTCTCATCAGCGCCTCGATGAACGGCTGCTCTATGCGGGCCCAGCTGTCGATCAGGGACCGCCAGGCGGTCGCGTCCTCACCGGCGAAGCGACCCAGCGAGTCGGCGGTCACGTCCAGGTCCCGGGACATGGAGGCGCAGCGGCCGTCCAGGAGGGGGTGGGCGAGGACGAGGGGGAAGTGCCGCCACCGCAGACCGTGCTCCTCCAGGCGCAGGTCTCCGATCGCCGGCGACGCCTTGGCCAGCGGGTAGAAGGCGCTGAACAGGTCGTGGCGGAAGCCGGGCAGGGTGATCTCCCCGGTGCGGACAGCACCACCCGGCTCGGGCCGGGCTTCGAGCACCGTCACCGACCAGCCGGCGTCGGCGAGGTGATTGGCCGCCACCAGCCCGTTGGGGCCGGCTCCGATGACCACCGCGTCAGGCACGGTCGCCTCCGAGGGAACGGTTGCGCTTCTGCACCAGCCGGCGGTAGCGCCGGCAGATCTCCCGGTTCCGCAGGGTCACGGCCGCCTCCACCGCCCGGCTCACCGCCGGCCGGGCGAGCAGCCCGGCGCGGGGGGACTCCCGGACGGCGAGCCGGCACCCGGCCGGATCGGCGGAGAACTCGAACTCGACCAGCAGCGCCCCGAGCGGGTGGATCCGGGCCTCCAGGCGGAGCAGGCGGCCGGGTTCCACGTCGAGCACCTCTGTGGTGTCGCGCACCAGTAGGGGAGGGACGCCGACGGTGTGGTGGATCACGGTGCCCTTCTCCGGCCAGCGGGGGTCGAACCGCCGGATGCGCCGGGCCCCGGCCACCAGGCGCTCGAAGGTCCGGGGATCCTCCAGCAGACGGAAGGCCTCCTCGGGGGGAGCCGGCACGACGGTGGTGACTTCACGCACGACAGGTTCTCAGAGCCCGCCGGCCACGGCGACCGCCCGGTCCCAGGCCCGGTCGGGGACGATGCGATCGGCGATGCGGAGCAGACCGGCGCCGGGCCCGATCCGCTTGTGGCGCGGCGGCCGCCCGGTGGTGAGCACGTCGGCGACCGCCAGGGCCACGTGGCCGGGCTCGCCCATCAGGGTCTCGGCGCGCCGGAGGTGCCGCAGAACCCGGTCGTAGAGGTCGGGCCGGGAAGCGGCCCGGCGGCGCTGCTGTAGCTCACCGGCCGCCCGGTCCCAGATGCCGGTGCGGTAACCGCCGGGTTCGATGTCGATGACGTCCACCCCGCAGCCGGCCAGCTCCACGCGCAGGCTGTCGTTCAGCTGGCGCAGAGCGGCCTTGCAGGCGGTGTACCAGCCGGTGAGCGGGGTGTTGGTGTGCAGCGCGGAGGAGGTGACGTTGACGATGCGGCCCTGGCGCAGCTCGATCATCGACGGCAACGTCTGGCGGACCAGGTCCACGGGGGCCAGCACCATCGTCTCCAGCTGCCGGCGGGCGTCGTCGACGGCCACGTCGCGCACCTCGCCGGCGCCCATGTAGCCGGCGTTGTTCACCAGACCCCACAGACCGAGACCGGAGACCAACCCGGCGCGGCGAGCGGGGTCGGACAGGTCGGCGACGACCGTCTCCACCGCCAAGCCGCGCTCCTCGGCGGCCCGGCCGAGAACCCGGCTCTCACCGTCGTCGGGCACCAGCCCGATCACCTCGAAACCGAGCGCCCCGAGCAGCAGCGCCGTGGCCAACCCGAACCCCGACCCGGCCCCGGTGACCAGAACCCGCCTGCGCACCGCCTCAGCGCCTGCCGGGCGTCATATGGGCCGGCCGGGCTCTTCCAGGCCCCCGCCGGCGCCGGACCCGCCGAGCGGCGCCACACCGGGGGCCGCCTCCGCCGCCGCCAGTTGGGCGTCCTCGATGCAGTACGGCGTGGCGGGCAGCGCCTCCAACCGCTCGTCGGAGATCCGCCGGCCGCACGCCGTGCAGACCCCGTAGTCGCCGGCGGCCAGCCGCTCGAAGGCCCGCTCCACATCGTCCAGCTCGGCCTCGACCGACTCCAGCGCGCTCAGGTCGCGCTCCCGGTTGAACGTCTCGGTGCCGGTGTCGGCGGCATGCTGGTCGCTGTCGGACAGCTCCTCCAGCGACGCGTTCTCCGTCTCGTCGGACAGGCCGTCCCGGAGCCCGTCACGGAGCGTCGTCAGCCGGTCGCGCTCCTCCTCCAGCCGCCTCCTGGCGGCGGCGTCATCAAAGGCCATCGATATCCCCTCTGGCGTGCACCGCCGACTCCTCCGCGGTCAGCGCGGCGTCGGGATCGGGCGGCACCGCCGTCTCCGCTTCAGTGTCGTCCACGGTCACCGCGTGGGCGCCCTGCACTCCCCCGCCGACGTCGAGGTCCTCCGCGCCGAAGTCCGGGTTCTCCCGCTCCGCCCGCTCGGCCACCCCCTCCTGGGCCCGCTCCTCCGCCTGGGTGAGCGGGTAGGCCGGATCGTCGCCGGCGGCGACGGGGTGGTCACGCGGCACCATCATCGAATCCTGATCGAGCTCCACGTCGATACCGGGCGGCCGGTCCTCGAGTGCGGGCAGGCCCTCGGCGTCCATGCTCTCGCGAGGGTTGGTGTTCTTCATGCCCTTGCGCCTACCCGTCCGGACCGGAGCCCAACCCGACGACAGCCCGAATGGCCGGTCGCGGCCCGGGGTATATGGCCCACCGCGACGAGAGGAGGACGCGTGAGCGACCAGAGCACCCCTGACGACAACCCGACGCTCGATGACGTCATCGAACCGGAGGAGCAGGCCATCCGCCACCCGCGCGAGCACGCCAAGGCCGACCCCCGACCCAACGACGACTATCTGGAGCACCGCACCGAGCAGGAGCGGGAGATCGTGCGAAAGGAGGGCGGCGGGGCGGGCTGACCGCCGACCTCCGCCCAGCAGAAAAAGCGGCCGCCGGCACCCGCCGGCGGCCGCTTTGCGAAGTGAGTGCTATCAGGAGTTGCCGTTGCGCCGGCCGGTGCGGCGACCCTCGAGATGCTCGTCGATGGCGGTGACCACCTTCTCGGCCTGGACGGCTTCCTGCTCCTTCTCGAGCGCCTCGCTCTCGGCCTGGATCCGGGCCAACTCGGCCTGGCGCTCCTTGGCCTCCACGGCCTTCTCCCGGGTCTTGGCCGCCTGGCGCACCGCCTCCTCCCGCTTGCGGGCGCGCTGGCGGGCCTCCCGCTTGGCCTGCTCCTCCTCCCGCTCGATCTCGGCCCGGCGCTCCTCGGCCCGGCGACGGATCTGCTCCCGGGACTCCTCCGCCTGCTCCACCCGGGTCTCGAAGGTCTCCTGGGCCGTGTCGCGGACCTCGTCCGCCTGGGTGGACAGCCATTCGGCGCCGTTGCGGTGGCGGGCCGCCCGGGCCTGGCGCTCGCCCTCGCTGACGAGCTGCTCGTCGTGGAGCAGGCGGCCCAGGGTCTTCTTGGCCTGCGCCTCTACCGAGTCGTACACCGCGACCGCCGGCGAACCGGCGATGTCCAGGCCGGAGCGGCGGGCCAGGTGCTCGGCGATGGAGAGCGGCAGCCGCACTCCGTTCAGGCTCAGCTTGACGATCGATCGGGGAATGGCGGTGGCAGCCATAGGAAACTCCTTTTTTCTTTCCTCGGGGATCAGAACCGGTCTCAGGACGGATCGACGATCTCGGCGGCGACCTCTTCCCGGGTCGCCTCGGCGTCGAGCCGGCGGGCGGAACCCTCGGCCGACCGGCGGTCCCGAACGGCGGCCTGCTCGGCCGAGTCCACGGCCCGCTCGCCGGCCGCCTCCTGACGCTCGAGCGCCGCCTCCTTCGCGTGGGCTTCTCCGGCTATTCGGGCCTCCTCGGCGGCCCGGGCCCGCTCGGCGTCCTCCCGGGCGGCCCGCTCGGCCTCCTCGGCCTCGAGTCGGGCCCGTTCCGCCTCCAGCTCCCGCCGGCGGGTGGCGATCTCGGCCGCCTCGCGGTCGTGCTCGGCCTCGGCCCGGGCGTGGGCGGCCTGCTCGGCGGCCTCCGCCCGGCCCTGCTGCAGCTGGCCCTCGTTCCGCAGATCGTCGCGCCCGAGGAGGGAACCGGCCGTCTCCTTGACCTTGCCGACCAACCGGTCCATCGTCTCGGATCGGGCCTGCGATGCTGTGGAATCCGCCATCGGTATAGTCCTCCTGGTGTCGTGTCCCCACCTGCTTCTAGAGGGATGTACCCGCTTCCCCGTTTCGACTACTCGTGCGATGGGGAGTGACTGATGACACTCGGCCTGCCCGACCAGATCCGGGGATGCCTGTTCGACATGGACGGGGTGCTGACGCGGACCGCCACCGTCCATGCTGCCGCGTGGAAGCAGATGTTCGACGAGTTCCTGGCCGAACGGTCACGACGGACCGGGGAGCACCTCGACCCGTTCGACGCCGAGGAGGACTATGACCGCTACGTCGACGGCCGGTCGCGCGCCGACGGTACCCGCGGGTTCCTGCAGTCCCGGGGCATCCACCTGCCGGAGGGCAGCGAGTCGGACCCGGCCGGCGCGGAGACGGTGCAGGGGCTGAGCCGGCGCAAGAACGAACTGGTGCTGGACAAGCTGCGCCACGAGCGGGTGGCGGTGTTCGACGACACGGTCGCCTACGTGAAGGCGGTCATCAGCCACGGGCTGCAACTG
>JAKAXG010000723.1 GCA_021827225.1 Actinomycetes bacterium
GGCGACGCTGACCAAGTGGGGCATCGACTACCAGGATCTGGTCGCGGTCCGGCCCGATGTGGTCATGATGCATCTCACAGGCTTCGGCAGGACCGGGCCGTACTCGGAGAAGCCCGGCTTCGCCCGCATCGCCGAAGCCTATGCAGGCCTCACCTATATCACTGGTTTCCCCGACGGCCCCCCGATGTTCGCCGGCTATGCCATCGGCGATGGTCTGGCCGGGGTCTACGGTGCCCTGTCCGTCATGCTGGCCCTCTACGAGCGACGTGATTCGGGAAAGGGCCAGCTGATCGACCTGGCCTTGTACGAACCCACATTGCGGATACTGGAGAACCTGGTGGTCACCTACTCGGTCACCAATCGGGTGGCCGAGAGGGTGGGGAACCTGAACAAGTCGGTGGCGCCGAGCGACATCTACCATCTGGCCGACGGCAACTGGGTCGCCATCCCGTCCTCGACCCCGAACATGTACTCGAGGCTGTGCCAGGCCGTGGGGCGCCCCGACCTGATCCACGACGAACGCTTCTCCGACAACACCCGCCGGGTCGAGAACCAGCCGGAACTCGATGCCGAGCTGCGGCCGGCGATCGAGCGGTTCCGCAGCGACGAGCTGTTGGCTCTGCTGGAGCGGGTCGGGGTGGCCGCCGGCCCGGTCAACAGCGTGGCCGATCTGGTTGCCGATCCCCACGTGTGGGAGCGGGGAAGCCTGGAGCAGATCTTCGACCCCAATCTGGGGCGCGACGTGGTGATGCAGAGCGTGTTCCCGATGCTCTCCCGCACCCCGGGGTCGGTCCAGTTCCCCGGCCGGGAGCCCGGCCAGGACACCCACTACGTCCTGAAGCAGGTCCTCGGGATGGCCGAGCCGGAGATCGAGCGACTCATCGGAATCGGCGCCGTCGGCACGAACGGCGTCTCCAGCGAGCGTAGCGCCTCGTGACCGACTCGATCACCGACGGCAGGGGCGCCACGCCGACCCCTCCAGCCACCGACGGTGACGGTTGGCTACCCGAACTGGAAGAGCTGGAGCGACGCCGCTCATGGGCCTACGCCATGGGGGGCGAGGACAACATCGCCCGCCAGCACGCCTCCGGCCGCCTGACCGCCCGGGAGCGCATCGACGCCCTCCTCGATCCCGGCTCCTTCCAGGAGATCGGAGTCCTGACCGGCCGTGGTGTCAGGGAGGACGGCCAACTCGTGTCGATGGTGCCGGCGAACGTCATCATCGGCACCGGCCGGATCGACGGCCGAAAGGTGGTGGTGTCCGCGGAGGACTTCACCGTTCGCGGCGGTTCGTCGGAGGCGACCTCACCGGAGAAGTGGCAGTACGCCGAGAAGTTGGCCCTCGAGTACCGCCGCCCGATGATCCGGTTGGTCGAGACCGCCGGCGGCAGCGTCAACCTGGTCCGCCAGATGGGCGCGACGAAGCTCCCCGGGTACCCGCAGTGGCGCTGGACGGACATGCTCTCCACGGTCCCGGTGATCTCTGCTGCCCTCGGGGCCTGCGCCGGCTTCGGCGCCCGGCGGGTGGTGTCCAGCCACTTCTCGGTCATGCCGAAGGGGACCGCCCAGGTCTTCGCCGGCGGTCCCGCCATAGTGAAGCCCGGGGTCCGCCAGTCGATCCACAAGGAGAGCCTCGGCGGCTCTGCCGTGCACACGCACGGCAGTGGAGTGGTGGACAACGAGGCGGAGGACGAGCGCGACGCGCTCGCCCAGATCCGCAGGGTCCTCAGCTACCTCCCATCGAGCGCCTACCAGACCGCTCCCCGTCACAGCATCGATGACGACCCCGAGCGGAGCGACGAGTCCCTTCGCTACGTGGTGCCCCGCAACCGCCGCAGGGTGTACGACATGCGCCGGATAGTGGCCTCGGTGTTCGACCGGGATTCGCTGTTCGAGATAGGCCGGTACCAGGGACGCTCCCAGATCACCATGTTCGGGCGCCTTCACGGCTACCCCGTCGGGATTCTGGCCAACGACCCCATGCACCACGCCGGCGCGCTGACCGCGGCCTCGGCGGAGAAGATGATCCGCTTCATCGACCTGTGCGACACCTTCCACGTGCCGATGGTCAACTTCGTGGACCAGCCCGGCACCTACATCGGCGAGCAGGCCGAGCAGGAGGGAACGGTCCGCATGGCCATCCGGGCCGGGGCCGCCGTCGACCAGGCCACCATTCCCTGGTACACCGTGGTCGTCCGCCGCTGCTTCGGTCTGGCGGGCGCCGGCTACGCCCCGCTGCGGGGGATGAACCTGCGCGTGGCCTGGCCGTCCGCGTACTGGGGATCCATACCCCTCGAAGGCGGCATCGAGGCGGCCTTCGCCCGAGACATCGAAGCCTCACCCGATCCGGACACCCGCCGTCAGGAACTGCACGAGCAGTTCAGAGGCCTGGACTCGCCGTTTCTCACCGCGGAGCAGTTCGGCATCCAGGACATCATCGATCCGGCCGACACGAGATCTCTCCTCTGCGACTGGATCGGCGACGCCTACGGCCTGGTGCAGTCCGGCCTCGGCCCGAAGACCCGCGGCATGCGTCCCTGAACCCTCGAACAAGGTCAGAGTAGGAGAAACAGATGCAAGAGATACCGATCAAGTCGGAGATCACAGCGAGCGTGTGGAAGATCCTGGTCCAGCCAGGCGATTCTGTGATCGCAGGGCAGGATCTGATGATCCTCGAGTCCATGAAGATGGAGATACCGCTGCAGAGCCCGGCCGCGGGGACCATCCGGTCGCTGTCGGTCGCTGAGGGACAGAGCATCACCGAGGGCGAGCTGGTGGCCACGGTGACCTCCCT